>NZ_AMPR02000033.1:0-12923 GCF_000307735.3 Cupriavidus sp. HPC(L)
GACGGCGCCGCACGGGGGCCGATCACGGCCTCGTACATGCCGGAGCGCATCACCGCACGTTCGCGCACGCTGCTTGCCTTCGGCCGCGAGCTCGACGACGTGACGCTGGACGCCGTGCGCGCGCCCCAGTCCGGCGATCCGGGCTGGCAGTTCCGCCTGGACTCGCGCCAGATCGCCGGCCAGATGCAGTGGCGCGCGGTGCCGTCGAGCCCGGGCGGCGCGCTGACGCTGCGGCTGTCGCGGCTGAACATTCCCGACAGCCAGGACACCAGCCAGGTTGCCGACGCGCTGGCCGGCCAGATCGAGGAGTTGCCGTCGATCGACCTGCAGGCCGAGCACTTCGAACTGCGTGGCCACGACTTCGGCAAGCTGCAGGTCAAGGCGCACAGCGCGCTCGACAATGGCGAACCGGTCTGGACGCTGGAAGCGCTGACGCTGGAGCAGCCCGGCGCGACCTTCACCGGCCAGGGCAGCTGGCGCGTGCCGCGCCGCGTGCGCGACAGCGGCAAGGCCGGCGGCCAGCGCCGCACGCTGCTCAGCTTCAACGTCGACGTGCGCAATGCCGGCGACGTGCTCGACCGGCTCGGCATGCCGCACACGTTGCGCGACGGCAAGGGCAAGCTCGAGGGCCGCATCCGCTGGATCGGCTCGCCGCTGGCGATCGACTACGCCTCGCTGAACGGCCGCATCGCACTGAAGCTCGACAACGGCCAGATCGTCAGCGTCGAGCCCGGCGCCGCCAAGCTGCTGGGCGTGCTGAGCCTGCAGAGCGTGTTGCGTCTGGTGACGCTGGACTTTCGCGGCATCGCGGGCCAGGGCCTGGTATTCGACGAGATCAGCGCGACCGGCACCATCGAGAACGGCATCGCCAGCACCAGCGATTTCCGGCTGAAGAGCCCGCAGGTCAGCGCGGCGATGACGGGCAGCGCCAATATCCCGCAGGAAACGCAGGATCTCGAGGTCGCACTGGTGCCGCGCATCAACGCGACCTCGGCGTCCGTCGCGGCCGCCTTCATCAATCCGGCGCTGGGGATCGGCACGCTGGCGGCGCAATTGCTGTTCGCCGACGAGTTCTCCAAGGCCTTCACCCAGCACTACAAGGTCACCGGCAGCTGGGCCGAGCCGCGTATTGCCAAGGTGGGCGACAATAACGCCGACGGGCAACGGCGCGCACCCGACCGCCGCCAGCCCGAGCAGTCCTACATGCCGTAATTGCCGTAATTGCCGTAACCGCCGCAATTGCCGCAATTGCCGCAATTGCCGCAATGGTTCGCCATCGCGCCGAGGAAACGTCATGCCAGCCGCCGACCCCGCCACCACGCCAGCCAACCCGATCGCTACACGCTCCGCCGCGCCGCGCGCGATGCGTGTTGCGGCGATCCAGACCGTGACCGGCACCGGCCTCGACGCCAATCTGGCGCGCGCCGACGCGCTGATCGCAGAGGCCGCGCGCGGCGGCGCCGAACTGGTGCTGCTGCCCGAGTATTTCTGCCTGATGGGCCGCCAGGACAGCGACAAGGTCGCGGTGCGCGAGCAGGACGGCGACGGGCCGATCCAGCGCTTCCTCGCCGATGCCGCACGGCGCCACGGCATCTGGCTGGTGGGCGGCACGCTGCCGCTATGGTGCGAGGACGCCGAGCGGGTCCGCAACAGCTCGCTCGCCTTCGATCCGCAGGGCGAACGGGTGGCGCGCTACGACAAGATCCACCTGTTCGGCTTTACCCGCGGCGAGGAGCGCTACGACGAGTCGCGCACGATCCTGGCCGGCCGCGAGCCGGTGACCTTCGATGCGCCGTGCGGCCGGGTCGCGATGTCGGTCTGCTACGACCTGCGCTTCCCCGAGCTATATCGGCAGATGGCGAGCACCGACAGCGACAACGGCCTGGCCTTGATCCTGATGCCGGCCGCCTTCACCTACACGACCGGGCAGGCGCATTGGGAAATCCTGCTGCGCGCCCGCGCGATCGAGAACCAGTGCTATGTGCTGGCCGCGGCCCAGGGCGGCAAGCACGAGAACGGCCGCCGTACCTGGGGCCATTCGATGCTGGTCGATCCCTGGGGCGAGGTGCTGGCCATGCTGCCAGAGGGCGAGGGCGTGGTCAGCGGCACGCTGGACCCGGCGCGCATCGCCGAAGTGCGGCAGAACCTGCCTGCGCTGCGCCACCGGGTGCTGTAGCATGGACACCCGTAGCACCGATCCGAACACCCGGGCGCCGCATCGGCCGGCGCCCCACCCTTGCGGCTGCCGGCCCGACGCCGGGCAGCGCGACACCGAATCCAACAGAGGACATTCATGAACGCCGGCGATCTCGGAATCCGCAATCTCGCCACCGCGCAGCAGCTGCTGCTGACCCCGTACGGGCTCGACGAAGCCCGGCTGCAGCGCGTGCTGGCCGACATCTTCACGCACAAGGTCGACTACGCCGACCTGTATTTCCAGTACACCCGCAGCGAGGCCTGGAGCCTCGAGGAAGGCATCGTCAAGTCGGGCAGCTTCAATATCGACCAGGGCGTCGGCGTGCGCGCCGTGTCCGGCGACCGCACCGCCTTCGCCTACTCCGACGAGATCAGCCTGGAGGCGCTGCTGCAGGCCAGCGCCGCGACGCGCACCATCGGCAAGGTCGGCAGCGGCCGCACCAAGGTGGCCGGCTCGCTGGCCTCGCATGGCGGCCGCGACCTCTATGCGCCGAACGATCCGCTCGATTCGATGCCGGCCGCCGAAAAGGTCGCGCTGCTCGAGCGCGTCGAGAAGATGGCGCGCGCCAAGGATCCGCGCATCGTGCAGGTGATGGCGGGCCTGGCCGGCGAATACGACGTGGTGCTGATCGCCCGCAGCGATGGCGTGATCGCCGCCGACGTGCGCCCGCTGGTGCGCGTGTCGGTCACCGTGATCGCCGAGCAGAACGGCCGCCGCGAGATGGGCACCTCCGGCGGCGGCGGCCGCTACCACTACGGCTACTTCAGCGACGAGTTGCTGCGCACCTACGTCGACGAGGCGGTGTCGTCGGCGCTGGTCAACCTGGAGGCGCGCCCCGCGCCGGCCGGCGCGATGACGGTCGTGCTCGGCCCGGGCTGGCCCGGCGTGCTGCTGCACGAGGCGGTGGGCCATGGGCTCGAAGGTGACTTCAACCGCAAGGGCTCGTCGGCCTTCGCCGGCCGCATGGGCGAGCGCGTGGCGGCCAAGGGCGTCACCGTGGTCGACGACGGCACGCTGGAGGGCCGCCGCGGTTCGCTGAACCTCGACGACGAGGGCAACCCGACCCAGTGCACCACGCTGATCGAGGACGGCATCCTGCGCGGCTATATCCAGGACACGCTGAACGCGCGGCTGATGAAGATGCCGGTGACCGGCAACGCGCGCCGCGAGAGCTTCGCCGCGCTGCCGATGCCGCGCATGACCAACACCTACATGCTGAACGGCGACCGCGACCCGCAGGAAATCATCGCCAGCGTCAAGCGCGGCCTGTATGCGGTCAACTTCGGCGGCGGTCAGGTCGACATCACCAACGGGAAGTTCGTGTTCTCGGCCAGCGAGGCCTATCTGATCGAGGACGGCAAGATCACCGCGCCGGTCAAGGGCGCGACGCTGGTCGGCAACGGCCCGGAATCGCTGAAGGACGTCACGATGATCGGCAACGACATGCGGCTGGATTCGGGCGTCGGCGTCTGCGGCAAGGAGGGTCAGAGCGTGCCGGTCGGCGTGGGCCAGCCGACGCTGCGCATCGAGAACATGACGGTAGGCGGCACCGCCTGACGCGCCGTCCGGCGTCGGCGCCGCTGCTGCGCCGACGCCACAGCCGGCACCGCCCGGCCCTTTCGGCGCGCTTGCCAAGCTTGCAGAAACGGGCTATAAAGTGGCTTCGTCGTCGACGCCCGCCGTCTGGCCGGCACGAAAAACCGACGAAAACCAGCGCAGTACCGACTGATTCAAGACTGAATACCGCCCTGTCCTCCCTGATGTCCGCCAAGCTTTACTTTTACTTTTTTAGCGATCTCGCACCGCTGGCGGAAGGAGAGGATCAGTCGTAAGCGCCTCCCAAGATTGCAAAAAAGCCGCCAGCAGAACTGGCGGCTTTTTTTTGGCCCGATTTTCCCGCCGCTGCCGCGGCACCCGAATACCGAATCCCCCCACCCCTCACGACCTGACAAGACCTGGAGCCATCATGTTGAAGAACACCGACGACCTTCGTATTCGCGAACTGAAGGAGCTGCTGCCGCCGGCGCACCTGATCCGCGAGTTCTCCCTGTCGGAGAAGGCGTCGGACGTCATCTACGGCGCGCGCCAGGCGATGCACCGGATCCTGCACGGCATGGACGACCGGCTGATCGTCATCATCGGCCCCTGCTCCATCCACGACACCCGCGCCGCGCTCGAATACGCCAAGCTGCTGAAGGAGCAGCGCGATCGCTTCAGCAACGAGCTCGAGGTCGTGATGCGGGTCTACTTCGAGAAGCCGCGCACCACGGTCGGCTGGAAGGGGCTGATCAACGATCCGCACATGGACGGCAGCTTCAAGATCAACGATGGCCTGCGCACCGCGCGCGAGCTGCTGCTCAACATCAGCGAGATGGGCCTGCCCGCCGGCACCGAATATCTCGACATGATTTCGCCGCAGTACATCGCCGACCTGGTCAGCTGGGGCGCGATCGGCGCGCGCACCACCGAATCGCAGGTGCATCGCGAGCTGGCTTCGGGACTGTCGTGCCCGGTCGGCTTCAAGAACGGCACGGACGGCAACGTCAAGATCGCCGTCGATGCGATCAAGGCCGCGTCGCAGCCGCACCATTTCCTGTCGGTGACCAAGGGCGGCCATTCGGCGATCGTATCGACCTCGGGCAACGAGGACTGCCACATCATCCTGCGCGGCGGCAAGAACCCGAACTACGACGCCGACAGCGTGCAGCAGGCCTGCGATGCGATTTCCAAGGCCGGGCTCGCCGCGCGGCTGATGATCGACGCCTCGCACGCCAACAGCAGCAAGAAGCATGAGAACCAGATCCCGGTCTGCGAGGACATCGGCCGCCAACTCGCCGCCGGCGACGATCGCATCATCGGCGTGATGGTCGAATCGCACCTGATCGCGGGCCGCCAGGACCATGTCCAGGGCGCGCCGATCGACTCGCTGACCTACGGCCAGTCGGTCACCGACGCCTGCATCGGCTGGGACGACTCGGTGCGCGTGCTGGAGATTCTGGCGAATGCAGTGAAGGCACGGCGGCTGGCGAAGGGCAGCGGAAACTGAAACATTGATCTGGCGGCCGATACGCCGCCATCGTCGTGCGGGCGCCTACGATCCCATCAACGGGCGCCCGGTCACGTCCTCATACATCGCGTCCGGCGCAATATCGACCCCGTTTGGCCACACCACTGCGCCGTCGGCAATGGACGCCTTGGCGAAATAGGCTTCATCCGCCAACGGCGCAAACACGCCATGGAAATCATCGCGGGACATGTCCACGATGCCGCGCGTGCCATCGGCGAATTCAACGTCCAGTCGGTAATTTGGCAGGACAGCCAGACGGGTGACGTGCCATGCGGCCATTTCAGTTTTCCAGGATTGAATTGCTTGGCATTCTCCTGAAAAATAAAAAAGCCGCTTCATCATGAAGCGGCTTTTTTTTCAATCGACCGAGCTTACCTCTTCAACACCAGATCGCCCGGCAGCGATTCGAGATAGGCGGCCATGTCCTTCAGCTCCTGCCGGGTGAACGGACGCGGCTTGCCGTCCTTGCCGACCACGCCGGGGTTGGCGTTGACCTGGCCCTGCATGATCGCGTTGGAGCGGCCGACCTGCGGGTTGCCGTGGATCTGGTAGGCGACCAGCGCGTGGTACAGATAGCTGGCGTGCTGGCCAGCCAGCTTCGGATAGTCCGGCGCGATCGGGGAATTCATGTCGGCGCCGTGGCAGGCGGCGCAATTGCCCTTCTGCACCAGGGCCTTGCCGGCTTCGACATCGGCGGCGGAGGCCGACATCGCCGAGGCACCCAGCACCAGTGCGCCGAGCGCGAACGAGAGCGTCTTGAACGTCTTCATGTCGGGTCCTCTCACTTCTGCGGATTGTCGCGGGTATCGCGCTTCTGCTGCGCGTAGTACGCAGCCACATCGGCGATATCCTGGTCGCTCAGCGTCGCCGCGATGCCGCGCATCGTCGGATGCTTGCGGCCACCCTTCTTGTATTCCTGCAGCGCGTTCGCGATGTACTTCGCGCTCTGGCCCCCGATCATCGGCACTTCGTACACCTCGGGAAACGAAGCCCGATATCCCGGAATACCGTGGCAGCCGATACACATCGCCACCTTATCCCGGGCTGCCTCCACATTGCCCTTGACTTCCTGGGCCTGCGCTGCCGTCGCGGCGGCGCCCAGCACCACCATCGTGAGGAGCTTTTTCATTGTCGTAGTCGGATTGGAAGGATTGAACCTTGCGTGACCTGCCCGAGCGGCCAGACATGGAACTCCCGCCGAATGCACGGCCGAGGCCGCGCGCATCGACCGTCATGCCGGCCATTCTTTCGTGATCGCCGCTTCCCGACCGGAGCCGCCGGGGTGCGACGTGGCGGCAGGGGAAGGAGGATGGACGTACGTGGGGGCGCGTCAAACCGGCGCATTGTACCGCACGCGGCACGCGGCAGTCCATAGAGCGGCGCCGTGGGCGCACGCGAACGGGAAAGCTCTTTTATACTGGTCCATTCCGACCCGAACGAAGCCTCCGAACGAGCCTCAGAAGCGACATGACCGATACCGCCCAAGCCGCCGCCGGCGCCTCTGCCGCCCCCTCCGCCCGCTTCCAGGGCAGCGCCCACTACGTGGCCACCGACGACCTGAAGCTTGCCGTCAATGCCGCGCGCACGCTGCAGCGTCCGCTGCTGATCAAGGGCGAGCCCGGCACCGGCAAGACCATGCTGGCCGAGGAAGTGGCCGCCGCGCTGGGCATGCCGCTGCTGCAATGGCATATCAAGTCGACCACCAAGGCGCAGCAGGGCCTGTACGAATACGACGCGGTGTCCCGCCTGCGCGACTCCCAGCTCGGCGACGATCGCGTTCACGACATCCGCAACTACATCGTCAAGGGCGTGCTGTGGCAGGCGTTCGAGTCCGACGAGCCGGTGGTGCTGCTGATCGACGAGATCGACAAGGCGGACATCGAATTCCCCAACGACCTGCTGCGCGAAATCGACCGGATGGAGTTCTACGTCTACGAGACGCGCGAACTGATCCGCGCCAAGCATCGCCCGCTGGTCATCATCACGTCGAACAACGAGAAGGAACTGCCGGACGCCTTCCTGCGCCGCTGCTTCTTCCACTACATCAAGTTCCCCGACGCCGACACGATGCAGCGCATCGTCGACGTCCACTATCCCGGCATCAAGCGCGAGCTGGTCGCCGCCGCGCTCGAGGCCTTCTACGAGATGCGCAACCTGCCGGGCCTGAAGAAGAAGCCGTCGACCTCGGAGCTGATCGACTGGCTCAAGCTGCTGATGGCCGAGGACATTCCGCCCGAGGCGCTGCGCAGTCCGGACAAGAAGGCCGCGATCCCGCCGCTGCACGGCGCGCTGCTGAAGAACGAGCAGGACGTGCATCTGTTCGAGCGGCTGGTCTTCATGAACCGCGCCAATCGTTGAACGCCCGCCCCGCCCTCGTCGAACCCGGAACGTCCAACCTTCGCCAGGAATCTCGATGACCCGTCTGATCGCGCCGATCGTGCTGGAAGGCCGGCACGTCATGCTCGAACCGCTCGACGCCGCGCATGAAACCGAGCTGCGCGCGGCCGCCAGCGACGGCGAGCTGTGGAAGCTGTGGTACACGTCGGTGCCGACGCCAGACGGCCTGCGCGCGTGGATCGACACCGCACTGGACCAGCGCGACCGCCTCGGCGCGATGCCCTTCGTGGTGCGGCGCGTGCAGGACGGCGTCGTGGGCCCGGTGGTCGGCTCGACGCGGATGTTCAATGTCGACGAGACCCATCGGCGGCTCGAGATCGGCCACACCTGGTATGCGCAAAGCGTGCAGCGCACCGCGGTCAACACCGAGTGCAAGCTGCTGTTGCTGGCGCACGCCTTCGAGCAGCTGCGCTGCATCGCGGTCGAATTCCGCACGCACTGGATGAACCACCAGAGCCGCGCCGCGATCGCGCGGCTCGGCGCCAAGCAGGACGGCGTGCTGCGCAACCACCAGGTGATGGCCGACGGCTCGCTGCGCGACACCGTGGTCTTCTCGATCATCGCCAGCGAATGGCCGACGGTGAAGCGCCATCTGCACTACCGCCTGGAGATGCCGCGCTGAGCGCCGGGGCTTTCCCCCCTCGCCCAGCCAGCCACCCGCGACACCGAGACCCGCCATGCTGATCGACTTCTTCTTCTCGCTGCGGCACGCCAAGCTGCCGGTATCCGTCAAGGAATACCTGACCATGCTGGAGG
Source organism: Cupriavidus sp. HPC(L) (assembly GCF_000307735.3). Classification (NCBI taxonomy): domain Bacteria; kingdom Pseudomonadati; phylum Pseudomonadota; class Betaproteobacteria; order Burkholderiales; family Burkholderiaceae; genus Cupriavidus; species Cupriavidus sp. HPC(L). The sequence goes on from NZ_AMPR02000033.1 coordinate 8,418, forward strand.
CGCTGAAGGCCCAGGTGATCGCGCCGTCGATCGACGAGTTCTACTACCTGTCGCGCATGACGCTGGTCAAGGACGAGAAGCACTTCGACAAGTTCGACCAGACCTTCGCGGCCTACTTCAAGGGCGTCGAGAACCTGGTCGACTGGAAGTCCGACATTCCGCTCGACTGGCTGCAGAAGACGCTGGAGCGCGAGCTGTCGGCCGAGGAGAAGGCGAAGATCGAGGCGATGGGCGGGCTCGACAAGCTGATGGAGCGCCTCAAGCAGCTGCTGGAAGAGCAGAAGGAAAAGCACGAGGGCGGCAACAAGTGGATCGGCACCGGCGGCACCTCGCCGTTCGGCCACGGCGGCTACAACCCCGAGGGCATCCGTATCGGCGGCCCGTCCAAGGGCAACCGCACCGCGATCAAGGTCTGGGAGACGCGCGCCTATCGGGACTACGACGATCAGGTCGAACTGGGCACGCGCAACATCAAGGTCGCGCTGCGGCGGCTGCGCCGGTTCGCGCGCGAAGGCGCCGACACCGAACTCGATCTGGACGACACCATCCATTCGACCGCGGCCAACGCGGGCCTGCTCGACATCAAGCTGCGCCCGGAGCGGCACAACAAGGTCAAGGTGCTGATGCTGATGGATGTCGGCGGCTCGATGGACGACCACATCAAGCGCGTCGAGGAGCTGTTCTCGGCGGCCAAGACCGAGTTCAAGCATCTGGAGTACTACTACTTCCACAACTGCGTCTACGACTACGTGTGGAAGAACAACCGCCGCCGCCACGCGGAAAAGATCGCCACCTGGGACCTGATCCACAAGTACACGCCGGACTACAAGGTGATCTTCGTCGGCGACGCCACCATGAGCCCGTACGAGATCCTGCAGCCGGGCGGGTCGGTCGAATACAACAATCCCGAGGCGGGCGCGGTCTGGCTGAACCGGCTGATCGACCAGTTCCCGCGCTTCGTCTGGCTCAATCCCGAGCCGGAGGGGCTGTGGCAATACCGCCAGTCGATCTCGGTGATCAACCAGATCATGAAGGCGCGGATGTATCCGGTCACCATCGCCGGGCTCGAGCAGGCGATGAAGGTGCTGTCGAAATAGACCGTTCCGCCGTACCTGCTGTCGTCCCCGCGAAGGCGGGGACCCAGCGACTTGAAGTCGGCGACATCGGCATGGCAAAGGCACTGGGTCCCCCCCTGCGCGGGGACGACGACAGGCGACACCTCACACCACCACGTCGACCCCTTCCATCAGCCACTGCCGGAATGTCTGCAGCGCCGGCAGATGCTGCTTCTGCTCCGGATAGCACAGGTAATAGCCCTTCTTGCTGAGCACCCGCGCCGGATGCGCGACCACCAGCGCGCCGCTGGCCAGTTCCTGCTCGATCAGGCAGCGCGGGATCAGCGCAATGCCCAGGCCCGACAGCGCGGCCTGCGTCAGCAGCGAGAACTGGTCGAAGCGCGGACCGCTCCAGGCCTCGCGCGTCGTCACGCCGAGCTCGCCCAGCCAGTCGGACCACGCCTCGGGCACCGTCGTATGGTGCAGCAGCGGATAGTTCAGCAGCGCCTGCGGCGACGCGGCCACGCCGTTGGGCTCGTTGGCAAGCAAACCCGGCCGGCAGACCGGCAGCACCTCGCGGCCGGTCATGTAGTCCGCCAGGCTGCCCGGCCAGACGCCGTCGCCGAAGCGGATTGCCGCGTCGAGGTCCGGCTGCGAGAAGTCATAGCCCTGCGCGTGCGGCACGAATTCGAGCGTGACCTCGGGATGCCGCTCGAAAAACTGCGGCAGCCGCGGAATCAGCCACTTGGCGCCGAGCGTCGGCATGCTGGCGATGTGCAGCGTGCCGCCGCGGCCCTGACTGGCCACCAGCTCGACGGTGGCGGCCTCTATCTCCTGCAGGCTGGGCCGGATCCGTTCCAGATAGCGCCGGCCGGCATCGGTCAGCAGCAGCCGCTGACGGACGCGTTCGAACAGGTCCACGCCGAGCGACGACTCGAGCTGGCGGACCTGCTTGCTGACCGCGCCCTGCGTGACATGGAGCTCGCGGGCGGCCAGCGTAAAACTGAGATGACGGGCGGCGGCCTCGAAGGCCTGCAGCCCGGTCAACGACGGGCATAGGCGCCGCATGCGACTTCCTCGATTTCCCAGACTTCACGACCAAATGGAATGACCGTGCGATTTTAATTCGTTTGCACGGTTCTTGCAGATTTGCGCAGAATCGCAAGCAAAGCTCAACGAGGCTTTCTAGCACAGCAAAGACGGGCCCGCGCTGCCGGCGCCCTTTCTCCCCCATCCCGTGTTGGACTCCCATTTCAGGATCATTCATGCAACGCCGTAACATGCTCCGCCTCATCGCTGCCGGCTCGGCCGCCCTGGCCGCCGGCCTGTCGTTCCAGGCTGCCGCGCAGGGTTCGTACCCGACCAAGCCGATCACGCTGGTCGTGCCCTTCCCGGCCGGCGGCACCACCGACATCGTCGCCCGCATCGTCGCCGACAAGCTGGGCCAGCAACTGGGCCAAGCCGTGGTGGTCGACAACCGCGGCGGCGCCGGCGGCAGCATCGGCACCAGCTACCTGGCCAAGGCGACGCCGGACGGCTACACGATCGGCATCGCCACCGCCTCGACCCACGGCATCAACCCGGCGATCTACCCGCGCCTGCAGTACGACGCGACCAAGGACTTCACCACCATCACCAACCTGGCCTCGGTGCCGAACGTGATGAGCGTCCACCCGTCGGTCAAGGCCAACGACATGAAGGCCTTCATCGCGCTGGCGCAGTCGCAGCCGAACAAGCTGGCCTACGGCTCGGCCGGCAACGGCAGCGTGTCGCACATGATGGGCGAGCTGTTCAAGCTGAGCAGCAAGACCGAGCTGCTGCATGTGCCGTACAAGGGCGTAGGCCCGGCGCTGAACGACACGCTGGCCAACCAGGTGCAGATCCTGTTCGACAACCTGCCGTCGTCGCTGCCGTTCATCCAGGGCGGCAAGCTGCGCGCGCTGGCCGTGGCCGCGCCCAAGCGCGTCGCCGCGCTGCCGAACGTGCCGACCTTCGCCGAACTGGGCCTGGCCGAAGTCAACGATTCGTCGTGGTTCGGCCTGATCGCGCCGGCCAAGTTGCCGGCCGACATCCAGACCAAACTGCACGACGCCACCGTCAAGGTGCTGGCGATGCCCGAGGTCAAGGAGAAGTTCGAGAAGCTGGGCGCAACCCCGGTCGGCGACACGCCGGCGCAGTTCGCCACGCAGATCAAGAACGAAGTGGCCAAGAACAAGCGCATCGCCGCCGCCGCCAAGATCTCGATGGACTAAGCCGCAAGACCAAGCCGCAAGCATCATGACCGAAGCAGACCGAAAGAGCGCGGAGCGCCCTTACTTCCTGCAGTTGCCGGAAGGCGAGAGCAGCCCACTCTTTCTCGATTCACCGCATAGCGCCACCAATTACCCGGCGGACTTCCGCTACGCCGCCGGGCTGCCGCTGAACCTGCTGCGCCAGGCCGAGGACACCTTCGTCGACGAGCTGTACGCCGACGCGCCGAAGCAGGGCATTGCGCTGCTGTGCGCGGGCTTTCCACGCAGCTACCTCGATGCCAACCGCGGCATCGAGGAGATCGACCAGGCCCTGCTCGACGCCCCGTGGCCCGGCCCGATGCAGGAAACGCCCAAGACCCGGCTCGGCAAGGGCCTGGTCTGGCGCGTGCTCGACACCGGCGAGGCGATCTACGATCGCCCGCTGAGCGTGGCCGAGGTGCAGGCGCGCATCGAGCGCTACTACCTGCCCTACTACGCGCAGCTGCAGAAGCTGGCCGACCGGGCGATCGCCGAGCACGGCAGCGCGTGGCACATCAACTGCCATTCGATGCCCAGCGAAGCGGCGCAGTACGCGACCGAGCATCCTGGCCTGCAGCATCCGGACTTCGTCGTCGGCGACCGCGACGGCACCACCTGCGACAAGCGTTTCACCGACCTGGTCGAAGGCGTGCTGAAGGACATGGGCTACGACGTCTGGCGCAACCACCCGTACAAGGGCGTGGAGATCGTCCGCGTGGTCGGCCAGCCGCAGGCAGGCCGTCACAGCCTGCAGCTCGAGATCAATCGCAAGCTGTATATGGACGAGGTGGCGCTGACCCGCAATGCGGGCTTCGACAAGCTCAAGCGCGATCTGAACGCGCTGCTCGCCGAGCTCGACCGCTTCGCGCGCTCGGCCGGCACGATGCGCTGAACGTCAGGCACCGGGCCGGTATCGGTCCGGCCCGATCCGGTGGCTCCCCAGGGCCCCGGATCGGGCCCTGCCGCAGGTCGGGACTGACCCTAGGTTGGCGGCGCCGAGGAACTTTGTGCAAAGGGTTTCCTCTATCATGGCAGTCTTTTGCCAACCACTTCGCCCCCGAAGCAAGCAGATCCCGTGATCCGACGAATTTCCATGCGGCTGCGCGCGCTTGCCGCCGCAACCGCCGCCCTGATGCTGGCCGCCTGCGCCACCGCCCCCGACGAGCCGGGTACGGCGGCCG
>NZ_AMPR02000032.1:0-12994 GCF_000307735.3 Cupriavidus sp. HPC(L)
GGCCTGGTCGGCGCGGCCTTGGGCGGCGGCGCGGGCGCGGCGCTGGGCGGCAATATCTCGCGCAGCAACTCGTACGCCAACGACCGCGACCGCTACTACCGCGACCGCGGCTATTACAAGAGCAAGCACAAGCACAAGCATCGCCACCACCGCCGCGGCCATCGTGATTGGGACGATTGAGCGCGGGGGCAGCACCCTGACAGCAAGTTCGACGGGCCGCGCAAGCGGCCCGTTTTGTTTGCGGCGGATTGCCTGCTGTTGTCGTCCCCGCGCAGGCGGGGACCCAGCGGCTTTGCATGCGCACCAAGACGCTGGGCCCCCGCTTTCGCGGGGGCGACAGGTTCGCGCGCCGTAAACGACGATGCCCGTGCCGAAGCACGGGCATCGAGGGACCGCCGGGGAAGCGGTCCAGGGGGAGGCAGACTTAGCGCGCGGCGCCTTCGGTGAAGACGTCGAATTCGCCTTGGCGGGCGCCTTCGGTGAACACGTCGAACTTGCCCTGGCGAGCGCCTTCGGTGAAGACGTCAAACTTGCCCTGGCGGGCACCTTCGCTGAACACGTCGAATTGTCCGGCCTTGGCGCCGTCGGTGTACGGATCGAACTTGCCGGCCTTGGCGAACGCTGGAGCGGCGGTCAGCGTGGCGACGAGGGCGGTGGCGGCGGCGGTCAGGGCAAAGCGGGAGATCGTCATGATGTGTCCTTTTTTCTGTTCGGGAGGACGTCCGCCGCGGCGGGATTTCGCTGCAGTGCGGCATCCGATGGCTGCATATTAGGCATTTCCCTTATATGAATAAACATTACCGCACACAATGATTAGTTCTATAAAGAACAACAAAAACCCCAAGCTGTGGAAAAATGGGGAAGAAAAAAGGGAGACTGTGCAATGGATCGGCTGCAATCGATGCGCGTGTTCGCCAAGGTCGTCGAACTTGGCAGCTTCGCCCGTGCGGCGCAGCAACTGGAGATGTCCAACGCGGTGGTGACCCGCTATGTGGCGGACCTGGAGAGCCATCTGGGTACCCGGCTGCTGAACCGGACCACCCGCAGCCTGTCGCTGACCGATGCTGGCGAAACCTATTTGCAGCGCTGCCAGCAGATCCTGGAGGACGTCGAGGAAGCCGAGTCGGTGGTGACCGCGCGCAGCCAGTCGCTGTCCGGTACCCTGCGGATCGTCACGCCTGTGATGTTTGGCCTACATTTGCTGCCCGACATGCTGGCGCGCTTTCAGCAGATGTATCCCGACGTGGTGTTCGATGTGCTGCTGTCGGACCGCAGCATCGATATCGTCGAGGAGGGCCGCGACGTCGGCATCGTGTTGTCCGACCTCGGTCTGGGCTCGCATCTGGTGGCGCGCCCGCTGCTGTCCGCCGAGGTGATCCTGTGTGCGTCGCCCGGCTATCTGCGCGCCCACGCGCCGCTGCGCCATGCCCATGAACTGACGCAGCACCGCTGCATCGCGATGCGTCTGACCAATGCCGAACACGCCTGGACGTTGTCGGGTCCGGAAGGCGAGGTGACCGTGCCGATCCGGCCCGGCATGGTCTGCAGCAATGCCGAACTGGCACACCAGGCGGCGCTGGCCAACCTCGGCATCGCGATGCTGTCGTCGTATCTGGCCCGGCCCAGTATCGAAGCCGGCCTGCTCGAGCACATCCTGCCGCAATACCAGCTGCCGCGCCGCGACATCAGCGTGGTCTATCCGAGCCGCAAATTCCTGCCGACCAAGGCGCGGGCCTTCATCGACTTCCTGCTGGAAGAGGGGAAGAAGAAGAGTGCGGACGGAGCGGGCGGGCCGGTGGACACCGCCGCGGTGACCGGTGCGGGCAGTCAGGCGGCGAACTAGCCGAAGATCGAAGAAGAACGAGGACAAACCCGGAACAACCGGCGAGCACGCCGAAAGACCGAGGCCCGCGTGCGGGGCCTCGGATGCCGCGGCTTATTCGTTGGCGCTGGCCGTCGTCTTGGCGCGAGCGGTCTTCCGGGCGGGAGTCTTGCTGGCCGCCTTGGCCGCGACCTTGGCGGCGGTCTTGCTTGCCGGCTTGCCGGCCGACGCGCCGGCTTCGGCTGCCGTATTGGCTGACGACTTGGCCGCCGTCCTGGCTGCCGACTTGGCTGGCGTCTTGGCGGCGGCCGTCTTGGCGCCCGCTGTCTTCGCGCCCGCCTTCGGCTCGCGCGCCTCGAATTCGAAGCCGATCTTGCCGTCCGGCTGCTTGACCAGATAGGCCTTGAAGTTGCGGCCGGTACGCGAGGACTTGAAGCCAGTCAGCAGGTCCGTGCGGCCCTGGTCGAGCAGCTTGCCGATCTGCTCGCGCGAGATCTCCTGCTGCAGGATGATCTTGCCGGTGGTGAAGTCGCACGACTTGGGCGACCCGACCGCGTTCTCGCAGACATACTTCATGCCGTGCTCGAACACCGAGCCGCTGCACTTCGGGCAGGTGCCGACCGGCTCCTGGCCGCTGAAGTCGACCGGTTCGCCGTCGTTGTCGTCCTCGTTCTGGCCGAAGTCGAACTCCATCTTGTAGTTGCCGTCGTCGTCGCGCGCGAGCTTCAGGATCGCGGCGAACGGGCGGCCCATCTTGCTGCGGAAGCCCTGCAGCGGCCCGATTTCCTTGTCGCGCAGCAGCGTCTCGACCTCGTCGATCTCGAACTGCCGGCCGCCCGGGATCTTGCTGATCGAGAACTCGCAGGCCGTGCAGGCGAAGCGCCGGTAGTTCTCCTTGACCTGGCCGCCGCACTGCGGACACGGTGTCTGCAGCGTCGCGTAGTCGCCGGGGATGGTGTCGCTGTCGTATTCCTTGGCGCGCTTGACGATCTGCTGCGTCATCTGCGCGATCTCGCGCATGAACTCGTCGCGCTTGAGCCGGCCGCGCTCGATCTGCGCCAGCTTGTGTTCCCACTCGCCGGTCAGCTCGGCCTGCGTCAGTTCCTCGACGCCCAGGCCGCGCAGCAGCGTCATCAGCTGGAACGCCTTGGCGGTCGGAATCAGTTCGCGGCCCTCGCGCACCAGGTATTTCTCGGTCAGCAGTCCTTCGATGATGGCCGCGCGCGTGGCCGGCGTGCCCAGGCCCTTGCCCGCCATCGCCTCGCGCAGCGCGTCGTCGTCGACCAGCTTGCCGGCGCCTTCCATCGCCGACAGCAGCGTCGCTTCGTTGTAGCGCGCCGGCGGCTTGGTGGTCAGGCCGACCGGCTCCACCTTGTCGGTGCGGACCTTCTCGTCCTTGGCCACCGGCACCAGGTTGGCGTCGTCGCCCTGGGCCTCGCGGCCGTAGACCACCAGCCAGCCCGGATTGACCAGCACCTTGCCTTCGGTCTTGAAGTGGTGGCCGGCGACCTCGGTGATGCGCGTGGTCACCTGGTATTCGGCGGCCGGGAAGAACACCGACAGGAAGCGGCGCACCACCAGGTCGTACAGCTTCTGCTCGGGCTCGGACAGGTTCTTCGGCGCCTGCAGCGTCGGGATGATGGCGAAGTGATCGCTGATCTTGCTGTTGTCGAAGATCCGCTTGTTCGGCTTGACCCAGCCGCTGCTCAGGATCTTCTTCGCATGCGTCAGGTAGTTCGGCGAACTGTCCGCCAGCATGTCCAGCGTTTCCTTGACCGTGCCCATGTAGTCCTCGGGCAGCGCGCGCGAATCGGTACGCGGGTAGGTCAGCACCTTGTGCTTTTCATACAGCGCCTGCGCCAGGCCCAGCGTGTTCTTGGCCGAGAAGCCGAAGCGCGAGTTGGCCTCGCGCTGCAGGCTGGTCAGGTCGAACAGCGCCGGCGACAGCTGGGTCGACGGCCTGGACTCCTCGGAGACCGTGCCCGGCTTGTCGCGGCACGCCGCGACGATGCTCTTGGCCTCGGCCTCGCTCCACAGCCGCGACTCGCGCGCCTCGGGATCGAACTCGTTCTTCTTGAACTTCGGATCGAACCAGCGGCCTTCGTACAGCCCGGCCGCGGCGATGAATTCGGCGCGCACTTCCCAGTAGTCGCGCGGCACGAAGTGTTTGATCTTCTCCTCGCGCTCGACCACGATCGACAGCGTCGGCGTCTGCACCCGGCCCACCGTGGTCAGGAAGAAACCGCCGCCCTTGCTGTTGAAGGCGGTCATCGCGCGGGTGCCGTTGATGCCGACCAGCCAGTCGGCCTCCGAGCGGCAGCGCGCGGCGTCGGCCAGCGGCAGCATCTCGGCGTCCTCGCGCAGGCTGGCGAAGCCGTCGCGGATCGCCTGCGGCGTCATCGACTGCAGCCACAGCCGCTGCACCGGCTGCCTGGCCTTGGCCTGCTGCACGATCAGCCGGAAGATCAGCTCGCCCTCGCGCCCCGCGTCACAGGCGTTGATCAGGCGGGTGACGTCCTTGCGCTTGATCAGCCGGTTCAGCACCTTCAGCCGCGATTCGGTCTTGGCGATCGGACGCAGGTCGAAGTGCGGCGGGATGACCGGCAGATTGGCGAAACTCCATTTGCCGCGCTTGACTTCGTATTCGTCCGGCGCGGCAATTTCCACCAGGTGGCCGACCGCGGACGAGAGCACATAATCGTCGCTCTCGTAATACTCGTCATGCTTGGTAAAGCCCCCGAGCGCACGGGCAATATCGGCCGCGACCGATGGCTTTTCCGCGATGATGAGAGCTTTGGACATGGGTGGGAATCCTTGCCGGCCGCCCCTTGGCGGACCGCGTTTGGCACAGCACTAATATGTAAACAGCGCACTTGAGCCCCCCGGGGGGCCATGAGGCGCCAATAATAAGCGGGGTATTGACAACGGTGCAAGGCGAGTTCCATCGCCGCCTTCGCGCCTTATCGTGGGCCGGGACTGGGCTCCCGCCTCGTTCAGACGCGGCCCCGGCGAGCTTCAAACGCCGCTTTCTCCCTGCTGTGACCGGCCGGATCCGTCAGGATTCAACCAGCCGAGCAGATCCGGCGGCGCTTCTGCGCCGGCCGGCATGGCCGCGCCGCGGCCCAGCAAGCGGGCCAGCGTGTCGGCATGGGGCAGCAAGGTGCCATAGAACTGCGGCGCCCCGCCGGCGGCATCCTGCACCAGCACGGTCGGGAAGTTCTCGATATCGATATCGCCCAATGCGTCGGCATGGGTCTCGATATCGACCCAGACGAAGCAGTCGTCCGGATGGCGCGCCGCCTGTTCGCGCCAGACCGTCAGATAGTCGCGGCAGGTGCCGCACCACTCGGCGCAAAGGCACGCCACCAGGCGACCCTCGGGATGTGCCCGCAGCGCCGCGGCGATCGCGGCCGCATCGCGTTCGGGAAAGTAAACGGCCATCGGTGATCCAAACATGAGCCTTGCGTGCGCTTGATCGAGCATCCGGTCAGGCACGGGGAACGGCGATTGTAACGACTCCGGCCATCCGCCGTGCCGCGGGCTCCGGCGGCTAGGTCAGACGCCGGTACAGATTGCCCGGCATCCGCTCGACCGCGCCGGCGAATTCCAGTTCCAGCAGTGCAGCGGTGACGGCCTCGGGCGGCAGCCCGGTACGGGCGCACAGCGTATCGGGATCGACCGGATCGTACGCCAGCGCGGTGCCCAGCGCATCGGTGCGGCCGCACGGGAGCTCGCCCATCGTCCCGCACGCCATCGCGCCAGGCCTGGCGACGGCGCCTGAGCCTTTGACCAGCCCCAGTTCGTCGAACACATCTTGCGGACACTCCACCAGCTTGGCGCCCTGCTGGATCAGCCGATGGCAACCCGCCGCCAGCGGCGCGTGGATCGAGCCGGGCACCGCGAACACCTCGCGGCCGAGGTCGGCCGCCAGCCGCGCGGTGATCAGCGAGCCCGAGCGCAGCGCCGCCTCGACCACCAGCACGCCGCGGGCCAGCGCCGCGATCAGCCGGTTGCGCTGCGGGAAATGCTGGCTGCGGGCCGGCGTGCCCAGCGGCAGCTCGCTGAGCAGCAGCCCCTCGGCCGCGATCCGCTGAGCCAGTGCCCGGTGTGAAGCGGGATAGCAGCGGTCCAGGCCGGTACCGACCACCGCGATGGTGCCGCCCGGACCGCCGAGTCCGCCGGCATGCGCGGCCGCGTCGATGCCGAGCGCAAGGCCGGACACGACCGCGATCCCCGCGGCCGAGAACGCCGACGCAAACATTTGCGCGTCCCGCTCGCCCTGCACGGTGGCGCTGCGCGCGCCGACCACCGCCAGCGCCGGACCGCGCAGGCTTTCCAGCCGGCCGTGGGCGTACAGCATCAGCGGCGGGTCGCCCAGGTCCAGCAGCGCACGCGGATAGCCGGGGTCAGCCAGCGTCAGCAGGTGGTGGCCGGGTTCGCGCAGCCACGCTAGCGTGCGCTCGATCCGCGCCGACAGGGCCGGATCCGGTTGCGCCCGCACCGCGCGGGCCACGGGCAATGGCAGCCACCGCGCGAGCTGCGCTTCCCCGGCCGACAGCACCTGTTGCGGCAGGCCGAACTTGTCCAGCAGCAGCCGCGCGGTGCGGCGGCCGAGTCCCGGCACCGCTTCCAGACGCAGCCAGGCCGCGACCTCGCCCGGGTCGATCGCAGCGGGGCGGCCATCGGTAGCGGAGCACGGTTCTGGCATGGGCGGGCTCGACAGGCTGTCTATTCGACTTCGGGTTGTACGCTCGGCAAAGGCACCAGAACACTGCCCGGCGTCACCTCGCGAACGGATGTCACCACGGTGACGATCGCAATAGCGCCCGGCGCTCGAGGTGGCGACACCAGTTCGACCGTACCCAGATTCCGCGCCGGCGTATCCCGGAGCTGCCGTGGCATGGCTTCGCCGCGTCGCACGTCTTCCGGGTGCGCGCCGGATGGCGCGCACACCTGCCAGCGGCTGCCCACCGAGGCATCAAGCGGCATATCAAGCACATAAGCAAGATCGCCGGCGGCGCCGAACTGCCGTCCATCCGGAAGTGCCACGATGGTGGGGCCTGCGCCACAGGGCAGGGCCGCCGTCAGCCCGGCAGCCGCCAGCGCCAGGCGGCGCCACGGCCGCCATGGCCAACACTGCCGCCATCGCGGCGCTGCCTGAGGTTCTTTGGTAAGATCGCGCACTTTGTTGAGCCGGTCGGATGCCTTGGCCGGATTGACCCCTTGGGGTACTCCCAAAAGCGCGCAGCGACCGCCGGCGCGCCTTGATTTTTTCCGTTCGCGCCCCGATTTTGCTGACATGGGCCCTGCCGCGACAATGCGACAACGGCCCAACCGACAGCAGCGGCAAGCCACGACGAACACGGCGTCGCGCATCAGCACCATGGCCAAACTCGACATCCTCACCTACCCGGATCCTCGCCTGCACATCGTGGCCAAGCCCGTCGCGCAGGTCGACGACCGCATCCGCCAACTGGTCAAGGACATGGCGGAAACCATGTACGAAGCCCCCGGCATCGGCCTGGCGGCGACCCAGGTCGACGTGCACGAGCAGGTCATCGTGATCGACATCTCGGAGACCCGCGACGAGCTGCGCGTCTTCATCAATCCCGAGATCGTCTGGGCCAGCGACAACCGCAAGGTCTGGGAAGAGGGCTGCCTGTCGGTGCCCGAGGTCTACGACCGCGTCGAGCGTCCCGACCGCGTACGCGTGCGCGCGCTGAACGAGAACGGCGAGACGTTCGAGCTCGAGGCCGACGATCTGCTGGCGGTCTGCATCCAGCACGAGATGGACCACCTGAAGGGCAAGGTCTTCGTCGAATACCTGTCGCCGCTGAAGCTGAACCGCATCAAGTCCAAGCTGCAGAAGCGCGCGCGCACTCGCATGTGACCGTGCGCCAGCCAGCGGCAGCCCGCGGCAGCGGGTTTGCTATGCTGATGCCTCGCTTGCAGTCCCCGCACCGGCCGCCTTCGCGGCCGGTGTTGCCTTTCAGAGCCCAGTCAGAGCCCAGTCAAAGCCGAACCCGGGCCCAACCGTCCAGCCGGAGCGTTCCATGACCAGCCCCGCCCCTCTGCGCGTCGCCTTTGCCGGCACGCCCGAATTCGCGCGCGTCGCGCTCGCCGCCATCGTCGAGGCCGGCTTTCCGGTGGCCGCGGTGCTGACGCAGCCGGACCGGCCGGCGGGACGCGGCATGCAGCTGCAGGCCAGCCCGGTCAAGCAGCATGCGCTGGCCCAGGGGCTCGGTCCGATCCTGCAGCCGCGCTCGCTGCGCCGCCATGGCAAGTATCCCGACGAGGCGGTCGCCGCGATCGACGCGCTGGCCGCGCGGACGCCCGATGTGATGGTCGTCGCCGCCTACGGCCTGATCCTGCCGGCCGAGGTGCTGACGCTGCCGCGTCATGGCTGCCTGAACATCCACGCCTCGCTGCTGCCGCGCTGGCGCGGTGCGGCGCCGATTCACCGGGCCATCGAGGCGGGCGACGCGCAGACCGGCATCACGCTGATGCAGATGGACGAGGGCCTCGATACCGGCGCGATGATCGCGCGCGAAGCGGTACCGATCGGGGAAGACACCACCACCGGCGCGCTGCACGACACGCTGGCGGCGCTGGGCGGCCGCATGATCGTGCAGGCGCTGCGCCGGCTGGCGGCCGACGGCACGCTGCCGGCCGAGCCGCAGCCGGACGATGGCATCACCTATGCCGAGAAGATCGGCAAGGACGAGGCGCGGCTCGATCTGCGCCGCCCTGCGGTGGAGCTGGCCCGGCAGATTCGCGCATTCAATCCCTTCCCCGGCGCGAGCGTGCAGATCGGCGACGCGGCGATCAAGTGCTGGCAGGCCGAGCCGCTGGCACGCGCGCCCGAGCACGCCGACGCGGCGGCGGGAACGGTGCTGGCCGCCGACGCGAACGGCGTGGTGATCGCCTGCGGCGAAGACGCGCTGCGCATCACCGAGCTGCAGAAGGCCGGTGGCAGGCGCCTTCCCGCGCAGGCCTTCCTGCAGGGCACGCTGCTGCCGGCCGGCACGCGCTGCGTGGTCCTCGACGGTGCGGCATAACCCGGCATAATTCGGCGATCGAATTTGCGCAAGGACCGACCATCATGCTGGGCATCCTCGACCTGCCATTGTTCATCGGCGCCGTATTCCTGCTGAACGTGACCCCCGGCCCGGATACCGCCTATATCGTCGGCCGCAGCGTGGCGCAGGGCCGCGCCGCCGGCGTGATGTCGTCGCTCGGCGTCAGCGCCGGCTGCTGCGTGCATGCGCTGGCGACCGCGTTCGGGCTGACCGCGGTGCTGGCCGCCTCGCCGGTGGCGTTCACGGTGATCAAGTACGCGGGCGGCGCCTATCTGGCATGGCTGGGCTTGAAGCTGCTGTGGTCGAGTTGGCGCAGGCCGGCATCCGGCGCGCAGGCTACCGTGCAGGCCGCCGCCGCCGACCGCCGCGGCCTGCGCGCGCTGTTCATGCAGGGCTTTCTGACCAACGTGCTGAACCCGAAGGTGATCCTGTTCTTCGTTTCGTTCATCCCGCAGTTCGTCGATCCGCGCGCCGGCCAGCAGACGCTGGCCTTCCTCGCGCTGGGCGCGATCATGGTGGCGATGTCGACGGTGTGGACCGTGGCGGTCGCGTGGATGGCCGGCACGCTGACGCGCCGGGCCGGCCAAGCGCCGCGGCTCAAGTGCTGGCTCGACCGCGTCATCGGCGTGGCCTTCATCGGCTTGGGCGCGCGCCTGGCGATGACGCAGCGCTAGCGCCGCCGCCGGCAAAAAGCCCTTGCCGGCATTGAATTTAGCGCTCCGGACCCTATCTAACCGTCATCGCGCGACGCGCGCGGGCGCCCCGATCTGCCGGCAATACCGCCGGACCAGCAGGGGGCGCCAGGCGCGCGGCGGCGTTACCACGGAGACCACGGCAATGTTCAACTGGGTCAAGACCTTCATGCTGATGGCGGCCATCACGGCGCTGTTCATCGTCATCGGAGGCATGATCGGCGGCCGCAGCGGCATGATGTTCGCGCTGCTGATGGCGCTCGGCATGAATTTCTTCTCGTACTGGTTCTCGGACAAGATGGTCCTGCGCATGTACAACGCGCGGGAAGTCGATGCGGCCAGTGCCCCGCAGTTCTACGGCATGGTGCAGGAACTGGCGCAGCGCGCCGGCCTGCCGATGCCGCGCGTCTACCTGATCGACGAGGACGCGCCCAACGCCTTCGCTACCGGCCGCAATCCCGAGAACGCCGCGGTCGCCGCGACCACCGGCATCCTGCGCGTGCTGAGCAACCGCGAGCTGCGCGGCGTGATGGCCCACGAGCTGGCGCACGTCAAGCATCGTGACATCCTGATCTCGACGATCGCCGCCACCATGGCCGGTGCGATCGCCGCGCTGGCCAACTTCGCGATGTTCTTCGGTGGACGCGACGAGGAAGGCCGCCCGGCCAACCCGATCGCCAGCATCGCGATGGCGATCCTGGCGCCGCTGGCCGCGTCGCTGATCCAGATGGCGATTTCGCGGGCGCGCGAATTCGAGGCCGACCGCGGGGGAGCCGAAATCAGCGGCGATCCGCAGGCGCTGGCGATGGCGCTGGACAAGATCGACCGCTATGCGCGCGGCATTCCGTTCCAGGCGGCCGAGCAGCATCCGGCCACCGCGCAAATGATGATCCTGAACCCGCTGTCGGGCGGCGGCATCGCCAATCTGTTCTCGACGCACCCTGCCACCGAGGAGCGCGTCGCGCGGCTGATGCAGATGGCGCAGACCGGTACCTATCCGGTCTGATTGGAGCCGCGCGCCCGCCGCCACAGCGGTCGGTCGGCGCCGACAAGGTAAACTGCCCGCCGTGCTCGCTTCGAGCCGGCGGGCTTTTTGATGTCCACGCGATGGCCGCGGATACCCTCCGCGATGCCGCAGGCGCTGCGCGTTGACCTCGCGCAGCGCGCCTCGACCGCAGTTCCGCGCGTCTGCATTTCCGCGCGCCTGCATTTCCGCGCGCATTGCCGCGTCTTGTTTGTTCGTTTTTCCTCACGGTGTCCGATCCATGCGTTTGCCTCCCGATTCCCTGGCCTTCCAGATGCTCGCCGCCGCGGCCGCGGTGCGTGGCGTCAATGAAGGCAGCGCGCTGCCGCAGGCGATCGACGCCGCCTGTGCGCAGTACCGGCTCGAGCGTACGCGGGACGCGAGCGCGCGCGGCGCGCTGCAGGACCTGGCCTATCGCACCGTGCGCGAGTTCGGCACCGTGCGTGCGCTGGTCACGCGCATGGTGTCGCGCCCGCCGGGCGCGCTGGTCGATTCTCTGCTCGCGGTCGCACTGACGCTGCTGATCGAAGGCGACAAGAAACCAGGACAGGACGGCGGGCAGGGCAGCGGGCAAGGCGGTTACGCAGCTTTCACCGTGGTGGACCAGGCCGTCAACGCCGCCGCTTCCGATCCGAAGTCCGCGCATGCGCGCGGCATGGTCAACGCGGTACTGCGGCGCTTCCTGCGCGAGCGCGAGGCGCTGCTGGCCGAAGTGCGCCGCGACGAAGAGGCGCGCTGGAACCTGCCGTCGTGGTGGCTGCGGCTGCTGCGCGAGGCCTATCCCGACCGCTGGCAGGCGCTGGCCGCCAGCGCGAACGAGCGCCCGCCGATGACGCTGCGGGTCAATACCGCCCGCGTGTCGCTCGACGACTATCTGGCCCGGCTTGCCGCCGCGGGCATCGGCGCGCAGCGCGTCGGCACGCAGGCGGTACGCCTCGCGCGCGCGCTGCCGGTGGCGCAGGTACCCGGCTTCGACAGCGGCGAAGTCTCGGTGCAGGACGCCGGCGCCCAGCTCGCCGCGCCACTGCTCGAGATCGCCGATGGCCAGCGCGTGCTCGATGCCTGCGCCGCGCCCGGCGGCAAGACCGGCCATCTGCTCGAGCTGGCCGATGTGGAGCTGACCGCGGTCGAGAGCGATGCCGTGCGCGCGCAGCGCATCGACGAGAATCTCGCACGGCTGCATCAGCGTGCGCAGGTGGTGATCGGCGATGCCAGCCGGCCGCAGGCATGGTGGGACGGCAAGCAATACGACCGCATCCTGGCCGATGTTCCATGTTCGGCCTCGGGCATCGTGCGCCGCCATCCCGATATCCGCTGGCTGCGCCGCGAAAGCGATCTGGGCAAGCTCGTCAACGAGCAACGCCGCATCGTCTCGCAGCTGTGGCCGCTGCTGAAGCCGGGCGGCATTCTGGTGTATGTGACTTGTTCTATTTTCCCAACGGAGGGCGAGGAGCAGGCGCGCTGGTTTGGTGCCCAGCTACCAGATGCGATACGATTGCAGGCGCCCGGCCAGCTGCTGCCCGGCAGCATCCCAAATGGCGTGGCTGATGGCGGGACAGGCAGCCACGATGGCCTGCCGTCGGACCACGACGGTTTCTTCTACGCCCGCTTCCAGAAACGCCTCTGATCCGATGCTCGTACCGCTTCGCTTGTCCGTCCTCCGTGCCCATGACGACAAGGCGTGCGGATCCGCAGCCAACCATGCCGATATCGGCGTGGCCGCGCTGCGCCGGCTGGCTTGGCTGCTGCTGATGGTGCTGGTCCTTTGCGCGGGCGCGTTGTCGCCGCGCGCCGGCCAGGCACAAAATATCGAGGTGCGCGAGGCGCGCGTCGAATATCACGACGGCGGCTTCGAGCTGAACGCCGCCTTCGACTTCGAACTGTCGCCGGCATTGGAGGACGCGTTGCACAAGGGCATCCCCTTGTATTTCGCGGTGGATTTCCAGCTGAGCCGACCGCGCTGGTACTGGTTCGACGAGAAGCCGGTCAGCACCAGCCGCAGCGTCCGGCTGACGTTCCATCCGCTGACGCGGCAGTACCGGGTCTCGACCGGCGGTCTGCAGCTGCCGTTCATGCGCCTGAAGGGCGCGCTCGATTTCATCAAGCAGGTGCGTGGCTGGCGCGTGTTCGAGCGCGGCGACGTCAAGCTCGGCGTGCCATACCAGGCCGAGGTCCGCATGCGGCTGGACCTGTCGCAACTGCCCAAGCCGTTCCAGATCAATGCGGTCAATACGCGCGACTGGAACCTGTCGTCCGACTGGCGGCGCTTTGCCTATACGCCGGTCGCCGAAGCACCGCCGGCACCGCCGCCCCCTCCCGTGCCCGCTGCCCCTGCTTCGCCCGCCGCGCCGACGCCAGCACCGGCGAACGGACCAGC
>NZ_AMPR02000031.1:0-13366 GCF_000307735.3 Cupriavidus sp. HPC(L)
GTGGGGAGGCGGCGATGGTGGCTCACTGGGACCTCATGCGGGGTGGGGGTTCGACGGGCGATCGCGCGAAAGGACGGTATTGTGACCCAAGACCCCGACGGGACAATGTCCGGAAACGACAACGCCGCGCATCGGCGCGGCGTCGTTGGCCAGCGGGTGGCGGCGCGGCGGCCGGGGTGTCGGCTCGCCGCAACGCCACGTCAGCCGGTCGGCAGGCGATCAGCTCTCGATCAGGATCCGCAGCATGCGGCGCAGCGGCTCGGCGGCGCCCCACAGCAGCTGGTCGCCGACGGTAAAGGCCGACAGGTATTCGCCGCCCATCTGCATCTTGCGCAGTCGGCCGACCGGGATCGTCAGCGTACCGGTCACGGCGGCCGGCGTCAGGTCGGTCATGCTGGCTTCGCGGGTGTTCGGCACGACCTTGGCCCACGGGTTATGGGCGGCCAGCATGCCTTCGATCTCGTCCAGCGGCACGTCGCGGCGCAGCTTGATGGTCAGCGCCTGCGAGTGGCAACGCATCGCGCCGATGCGCACGCACAGCCCGTCGACCGCGATCGGCGTGGCACCGGTGGCACCGAGGAAGCCGTCGCCACGGCCCAGGATCTTGTTGGTCTCGGCGCCGCCCTTCCATTCCTCGCGCGACACGCCGTTGCCCAGGTCCTTGTCGATCCACGGAATCAGGTTGCCGGCCAGCGGCACGCCGAACTGCTTGGTTTCGTCGGCGGACAGGCCGTGCTGGGTCGCCAGGATGGTGCGGTCGATTTCCAGGATCGCCGAGGCCGGATCGTCCAGCAGCGGCTTGACCGCGGCGTTCAGCGTGCCGAACTGGGTCAGCAGCTCGCGCATGTGCTGGGCGCCACCGCCCGAGGCGGCCTGGTAGGTCATGGAGGTCATCCACTCGACCAGGTCGTGCTGGAACAGCCCGCCCAGGCCCATCAGCATGCAGCTGACCGTGCAGTTGCCGCCGATGAAATTCTTGACGCCCTTGGACAGCGCGTCCTTGATCACACCCTGGTTGACCGGATCGAGCACGATGATCGCGTCGTCCTTCATCCGCAGCGACGAAGCGGCGTCGATCCAGTAGCCCTTCCAGCCGGCGGCCCGCAGCTTCGGGAAGACCTCGTTGGTGTAGTCCCCGCCCTGGGCGGTCAGCACGACGTCGCAGCGCTTGAGCGCTTCGATGTCGTTGGCGTCCTGCAGCGTGGTTTCGTTCTTGGCCATCGCCGGCGCCTTGCCGCCTGCGTTGGACGTGCTGAAGAAAACCGGCTCGATATGGTCGAAGTCGCGCTCTTCCTGCATGCGTTGCATCAGCACGCTGCCGACCATTCCTCGCCAACCGACGAGACCTACAATCATGACTAACCTCGGATGTGATTGAAAACTTCCCCGCATTTTCCTCGCCCGGCGTGGCTGCGCGGGGAAGACGGGCAGGCACGACGAACGATCTAGGCGATCGTGGTTTTGATAATGGTTTTAATCGTCGTTGCGGTGATGGCGCCGCGCGTACCCGCGCCCGCCGTGGCGCGCAGGGCGGCCGGCGAGGCAATTTCCGTCGGGAGGAATCGGGCGATTCGGGGCATCGGCGCAGTCTACACGATTTTGCGGGGTTGGGCTGGGGCTGCCCTCTCCCCGGCCCCCTCCCGCATGCGGGAGAGGGAGCACACCAGCGACACGGTATCACGCTGGGGGTTCACTCTCCTCTCCCGCATGCGGGAGAGGGAGTACACCAGCGGCACTGAACCACGCTGCCGGTTCTCTGCCCTCTCCCGCTCGCGGGAGAGGGGCCGGGGGAGGGGGGCAACCGGCGCCCTCGATCCTTACAACGCTGCCAGTACCGCCTCGCCCATCTCGCGGGTGCCGACCTGCCTGCAGCCCGGCGTCAGGATGTCCGCGGTGCGGTAGCCCTGGGCCAGCACGGTCTTGACGGCGTTTTCGATGCGGTCGGCCTGCTCGGCCTTGTTCAGCGAATAGCGCAGCATCATCGCGGCCGACAGGATGGTCGCCAGCGGGTTGGCGACGCCCTTGCCGGCGATGTCCGGCGCCGAGCCGTGCGACGGCTCGTACAGGCCCTTGTTGTTGGCGTCCAGCGAGGCCGACGGCAGCATGCCGATCGAGCCCGTCAGCATCGCGGCCTCGTCCGACAGGATGTCGCCGAACATGTTGCCGGTGACGATCACGTCGAAGCTCTTGGGCGCCTTGACGAGCTGCATCGCGGCGTTGTCGACGTACATGTGCGACAGCTCGACGTCCGGATACTCCTTCGACACCTCAATGACGATGTCCTTCCAGAACTGGAAGGTCTCGAGCACATTGGCCTTGTCGACGCTGCACAGCTTCTTGCCGCGCTTGGCCGCGGCCTGGAACGCGACGTGGGCGATGCGGCGGATTTCCGGCTCGCTGTAGCGCATCGTGTCGAAGCCCTCGCGCGCGCCGGGGAACAGCCCGTCGGTCGCCGTGCGCACGCCGCGCGGCTGGCCGAAGTAGATGTCGCCGTTCAGCTCGCGCACGATCAGGATGTCCAGGCCCGCGACCAGCTCGGCCTTCAGGCTGGAGGCGCCGGTCAGCTCGGGATAGCAGATCGCCGGGCGGAAGTTGGCGAACAGCTGCAGATGCTTGCGCAGGCCCAGGATCGCCTGCTCGGGGCGCAGCGCGCGCTCCAGGCTGTCGTACTTCCAGTCGCCCACCGCGCCGAACAGGATCGCGTCGGCCTGCTGCGCGAGCTTCAGCGTCTCCTCGGGCAGCGGATGGCCCTTGGCCTCGTAGCCGGCGCCGCCCACCGGCGCGGTTTCCATCTCGAACTTCTCGTCGAGGGCGTTCAGGACCTTGACGGCCTGTTCGACGATCTCGGGGCCGATGCCGTCGCCCGGCAGGACTGCGATCTTCATGCTGTGTTTGCCTTGTTGTCGTTTCGGTTCGTTGCGGTTCGCCTGCAATGCAGGCAGCGCGCTGCGCGGTGCTACGCCGGCGTCAGCCGACCAGCCGGTGGTTCAGCCACGGCATCTTCGCCACGCGCTCGGCCTCGAAGGCGCGGATCTTGTCCGCGTGGCGCAGCGTCAGGCCGATATCGTCGAAGCCGTTCAGCATGCAGTACTTGCGGAACGGCGCGATGTCGAACTCGAAGCCGGCGCCCGACGGCGTGATCACGGCCTGGCGCTCCAGGTCGATGGTCAGCTGGTAGCCATTGAAGGCATTGGTCTCGTTGAACAGCTGGTCGACCTGGGCTTCGGTCAGCACCACCGGCAGCAGGCCGTTCTTGTAGCAGTTGTTGAAGAAGATGTCGGCGAAGCTCGGCGCGATCACCGCGCGGAAGCCGTACTGGGTCAGCGCCCACGGCGCGTGTTCGCGCGAGCTGCCGCAGCCGAAGTTGTCGCGCGCCAGCAGGATCGACGCGCCCTGGTAGCGCGGCTGGTTCAGCACGAAGTCCGGGTTCAGCGGGCGCTTGCTGTTGTCCTGGCCCGGCTGGCCGACATCGAGGTAGCGCCATTCATCGAACAGGTTCGGACCGAATCCGGTGCGCTTGATCGACTTGAGGAATTGCTTGGGAATGATCGCGTCGGTATCGACGTTGGCGCGATCGAGCGGCGCCACCAGGCCCTTGTGTACAGTGAACTTTTCCATGGTCTCGTCCTTGGTTCCGGGGTCGGCGAGGCGTCAGCCGAGCTGGCGGATATCGACAAAATGGCCTTCGATCGCGGCCGCCGCCGCCATCGCCGGGCTGACCAGATGCGTGCGGCCGCCGGCGCCCTGCCGGCCCTCGAAGTTGCGGTTCGAGGTCGAGGCGCAGCGCTCGCCCGGATCGAGCCGGTCGGCATTCATCGCCAGGCACATCGAGCAGCCCGGCTCGCGCCATTCGAAGCCGGCCGCCTTGAAGACCTTGTCCAGCCCTTCGCGCTCTGCCTGTTCCTTGACCAGGCCCGAGCCCGGCACCACCATCGCCAGCTTGACGTTGGAGGCGATGCGGCGGCCCAGCTTCTGCACCACCCAGGCGGCGGCGCGCATGTCCTCGATCCGGCTGTTGGTGCACGAGCCGATGAAGACCTTGTCGATGCGCACGTCCTGGATCGGCACGTTCGGCTGCAGGCCCATGTACTGCAGCGCGCGCTCGATCGCGTTGCGCTTGTTCGGATCCTTTTCCTTGTCCGGATCGGGGATGCGGTCCTCGATGCTGATCACCATCTCGGGCGAGGTGCCCCAGGTGACCTGCGGTCGCACTTCCTCGGCCCGCAGCTCGACCACGCGGTCGAAATGCGCGCCCGGGTCCGAATGCAGCGTGCGCCAGTAGGCGACCGCCTGCTCCCACTCGGCGCCCTGCGGCGCATAGGGACGGCCCTTGACGTAGTCGAGCGTGACGTCGTCGACGGCGATCAGGCCGGCGCGCGCGCCCGCTTCGATCGCCATGTTGCAGACGGTCATGCGCCCTTCCATCGTCAGGTCGCGGATCGCCGAGCCGGCAAACTCGATGGTGTAGCCGGTGCCGCCCGCGGTGCCGATCTTGCCGATGATGGCCAGCACGATGTCCTTGGCCGTGCAGCCGCGCGGCAGCTTGCCCTCGACCTTGACCAGCATGTTCTTCGCCTTCTTGCCCAGCAGCGTCTGCGTGGCCAGCACGTGTTCGACCTCGGAGGTGCCGATGCCGTGCGCCAGCGCGCCGAAGGCGCCGTGCGTGCTCGTGTGCGAGTCGCCGCAGACCACCGTCATGCCGGGCAGCGTCGCGCCCTGCTCCGGTCCGATCACGTGCACGATGCCCTGGCGGTGGTCGGTCATCTTGAACTGCGTGATGCCGTAGGCGTCGCAGTTGGCGTCCAGCGTATCGACCTGCAGCTTCGAGATCGGGTCGGCGATGCCGTGGCTGCGGTCGGTGGTCGGCACATTGTGGTCCGACACCGCCAGGTTCGCGCTGATGCGCCACACCGGCCGCTCGGCCAGCTTCAGCCCTTCGAACGCCTGCGGGCTGGTCACCTCGTGCAGCAGGTGCCGGTCGATATAGAGCAGCGTGGTGCCGTCTTCCTCGACGTGCACGGTATGGTCGTCCCAGAGTTTGTCGTAGAGCGTCTTGGCCATGTCGCGGGGGGCGGCGACAGCCTCGCCGAGGCGGGCCGGCACCGCTGATAGAAGTTGCGGGGAGGAGGTCTTCGCAGCGTCGAAGGCAGCGCGGGGCTGCGTGGCTGCGTTTGCTTGACTTCGGGGGGAATTATGCCGGAAACCCCGGCGAAACAAGGGTTTGCCGCCGGCGGCGATGTAATGTGATTGGCGAAAGGGGGATTTCGCGGATGGCGAAAACGCCGTTTTTTCGCGGCGTTTTCGTCGACAAGGGGCTGCGCAGGCCGGCCCCGGCACCCCTTCAATCGAGCCGGAAGGTCCGCACCACGCCGGCCAGCCGGCCCGCCTGGTCCTGCAGCATCGTCGCCGCCGCGGTCGACTGCTCGACCAGCGCCGCGTTCTGCTGGACCATCTGGTCCAGCTGCCCCACCGCGGCGTTGACCTCCTGGATGCCGCGCGTCTGCTCCTGCGCCGCATGCAGGATTTCTGAGATCACCTGCGACACGCTGGTCACGTTGCCGACGATCTCGCGCATGGTGCCGCCGCTGCGCTCGACCTGCTCGGAGCCCGCGTTGACGCTGCTGACCGTCGACTCGATCAGCGTCTTGATCTCCCTGGCCGCCTGCGAGCTGCGCTGCGCCAGCGAGCGCACCTCGCCCGCCACCACCGCGAAGCCCCGCCCCTGCTCGCCGGCGCGCGCCGCTTCCACGGCCGCATTCAGCGCCAGGATATTGGTCTGGAACGCGATGCCGTCGATCACGCCGGTGATGTCCGACACCTTGACCGCCGCCTGCTGCACGTCGCCCATGGTCTGCACCGCGGCCTGGATCGCGTGGCCGCCCTCGTCGGCGACCTGCTTGGCCTGCACCGAAGAGCGCTCGGCGGCGCGGGCCGACGCCTCGGACTGCCCCACCGTCGCGGTGATCTGCTCCATCGACGCCGCCGTCTGCTGCAGGCTCGCGGCCGCCGACTCGGTGCGGCGCGACAGGTCGGCATTGCCGGCGGCGATCTCGTTGGCGGCCCCGTGCACGGCCTCGCTGGCATCGCGGATCTGCCGCATCACGCCGACCAGCTTGTCGGCAAAGGCGTTGAAGGCGCCGGCGATCTGCGCGACCTCGTCCTTGCCCTGCGCCGGCAACCGGCGCGTCAGGTCGCCGTCGCCACTGCCGATGGCCGCCATCGCATCGCGAATCGACGACAGGCGGCGGAACGAGACGGCCGTCACGGCCGCCATGATCAGCGCGGCGGCCAGCGCCACCACGACCAGCGAGATCACCGAGGCGACCAGCACCGAGCGCATGCCGGCGGTGGCCTCGGCCTTGTCCAGCGCGATCACCGCCATCCAGTCGGTGCCCGGCACGGCCGTCACGCCCAGCAGCTTGGCCTCGTCGCCGACCATCACCTCCATCGGCGTGTCGATGCCCAGCTGCGCGGCCAGCTTGTCGCCGTCCAGGCCGGGGATCAGTTCGCCGATCGGCTTGAGCATCAGCTTGTCGTCGCCATACGCGACGATCTGGCCGTTGCGCGCCACCAGGATGCCGAAGCTGCTCGGGGTCGGATGGATCGAACGCACGTTCTCGACGACGCCGTCCATTGGCACGTTGCCGCCGACCACCGCGCGCAGGCTGCCGTCGCGGATGATCGGCACCGCGAACGTCACCACCATCTTGCCGGTACTGGCCGACACGTAAGGCGGCGTGACGACCGGCTTGCCGGCGGCCGACGCGAGCTTGTACCACGGCCGCGAGGTCGGGTCGAAGCCCGGCTTCACGCTCTCGGGATTGGAAAAATGGTGGCGCTTGTCGGGGTAGCCGACGAAGGTGTTCAGGAAGCCGCCGGCCTCGACGATCAGCTTCAGCACCGGACCCGGGTCCTCCTGCAGCGCCGCCTCGTGCAGCGCGGCCATGCTGGCCGTATGCGCGGACACCCATTCGGCGATCGCGTCGACATGGCCGGCCTGCACCGCGCGCAGATTGTTGCGGATGGCTTCGTCGTTGTAGCGGGAGGCAACCAGATGGTTGACCACGGCGTTGCAGACCAGCGCGACGACGACGATGGCCACCGAGAATCCAACGATGCGCGCGCGCAGCGAGCCGAACATGTGATTACCCCTTCTCTTGTGATGGGCGGGATGCAGACGATTGCTGCATCGATTTACGGCGCATCAGCCGAAAGGGTTGAGTAGGGACAAATCCCTGTTCAGAAATCCGCGGACATAAAAAAACGCCCCGTGCCGGGGCACGGGGCGTACTTCGACGCGGTTGGCGCGAGCGCGGATCAGCGCTTGCCCATCTCCGGCACGTCGCGGGTCGCGGCGCCGTTGAACAGCTGGCGCGGACGGCCGATCTTGTACTCCGGATCGGTGATCATCTCTTCCCACTGCGAGATCCAGCCCACGGTGCGGGCCAGCGCGAAGATGCAGGTGAACATCGAGGTCGGGATGCCCAGCGCGCGCTGCACGATGCCCGAGTAGAAATCGACATTCGGGTACAGCTTGCGGCTGACGAAGTACTCGTCTTCCAGCGCGATCTTTTCCAGCTCCATCGCCAGCTTGAACAGCGGGTCGTTGTGCAGGCCCAGCTCGTTCAGCACCTCGTGGCAGGTCTCGCGCATCAGCTTGGCGCGCGGGTCGTAGTTCTTGTAGACGCGGTGGCCGAAGCCCATCAGGCGCACGCCCGAGTTCTTGTCCTTGACCTGCTTGATGAACTCGCCGATGTTGTCGACGCTGCCGATCTCTTCCAGCATGTTCAGCGCCGCTTCGTTGGCGCCGCCGTGAGCCGGGCCCCACAGGCAGGCCACGCCCGAGGCGATCGCCGCGAACGGGTTGGTGCCCGACGAACCGGCCAGGCGCACGGTCGAGGTCGACGCGTTCTGCTCGTGGTCGGCGTGCAGGATGAAGATGCGGTCCAGCGCGCGCTCGAGCACCGGGTTGACCTGGAACGGCGCGCACGGCGTGGCGAACATCATGCGCATGAAGTTGCCGGTGTACGACAGGTCGTTCTGCGGATAGATGTACGGCTGGCCGATGTTGTACTTGTAGGACATCGCGACCAGGGTCGGCATCTTGGCGATCAGGCGGATCGCCGAGATTTCGCGCTGGTGCGGATCGTTGATGTCCATCGCGTCGTGATAGAACGCGGACATGCCGCCCACCAGGCCGGTCAGCACGGCCATCGGGTGCGCATCGCGGCGGAAGCCCCGCATGAAGAACTGCATCTGCTCGTGAACCATCGTGTGGTTCATCACGCGGCCGACGAATTCTTCCTTCTGCTTGGCGTTGGGCAGCTCGCCCTTGAGCAGCAGGTAGCAGACTTCGAGGAAGTCGCACTTCTCGGCCAGTTGCTCGATCGGATAGCCGCGGTACAGCAGTTCGCCCTTGTCACCGTCGATGTAGGTGATGCGGGAATTGCAGGAGGCCGTCGACATGAATCCCGGGTCGTAGGTGAACTTGCCGGTCTGGCCGTACAGCTTGCGGATGTCGATCACGTCCGGGCCGACGGTACCCTTGTAGATCGGCAGCTCGACGCTGGGGGACCCATCGGAGAACGATAGCGTGGCTTTCACATCGGACGGCGTCATGTCGGTTCCTTCAAATGCTAAGAATAATAGTGTTGACCAAACTCACACCGAGCGCAGCAGGCCAAGCAGCTTGCGCATCGGCGGCGTGTCGAGCTCACCGTCCAGCTCCTTGCGGGCAAGCAGCAGGTCCATCAACTCGTTGTCGCTGAGCTCGAGCAGCTCGCTCAGCGATGCCACGTCCTCGTCGGACAGGCTCTCCTCGTAACGGTTGAAAAAACGTTCGACGATGATGTCGTTCTCCAGCAGGCCGCGGCGCGCGCGCCAGCGCAGTCGCGCCCGCTTGTGCGGGTCGGCCTGATGGGAGAAAGTGGTGGGGTGATCCGTCATATGGCTTGGCCTTCACGGACGACGCCGCGCGGCGTCGTCCGGTCCAGCAGGTTCAGACCGCGCGGCGAACCATCAATTCCCGAATCTTGCCGATCGCCTTGGTCGGATTCAGTCCCTTCGGGCACACATCCACGCAGTTCATGATGGTGTGGCAGCGGAACAGGCGATACGGGTCGTTCAGGTCGTCCAGACGCTGGCCGGTGGCCTGGTCGCGGCTGTCGGCGATGAAGCGGTAGGCCTGCAGCAGGCCGGCCGGGCCGACGAACTTGTCCGGGTTCCACCAGAACGACGGGCACGAGGTCGAGCAGCTCGCGCACAGAATACACTCGTACAGGCCGTCGAGCTCGTCGCGCTCTTCCGGCGTCTGCAGGCGCTCCTTCTCGGGGGGCGGCTCGTCGTTGATCAGGAACGGCTTGATCGAGTGGTACTGCTTGAAGAACTGCGTCATGTCGACGATCAGGTCGCGCACGACGGGCAGGCCCGGCAGCGGACGCAGCACGATGCGGTCCGGCAGCTCGCGCATGTTGGTCAGGCACGCCAGGCCGTTCTTGCCGTTGATGTTCATCGCGTCCGAACCGCACACGCCTTCGCGGCAGGAGCGGCGGAACGAGATGCTCTCGTCGAGCTTCTTGAGCTTGACCAGGGCATCGAGCAGCATGCGTTCGTGACCGTCGAGCTCGACCTCGTAGGTCTGCATGCGGGGCGCCGCGTCCTTGTCCGGATCGTAGCGGTAGACTTCGAAAATACGCTTCATTTCTGTGGGTCCTGTAGTCGTCTGTAGTCGCCTACGCGGTGCTTAGAAGGTGCGGGCCTTGGGCGGAACGCTTTCCACCGTCAGCGGCTGCATCTTGACCGGCTTGTAGTCGAGACGGTTGCCTTCGCTGTAGAACAGCGAGTGCTTGAGCCAGTTCTCGTCGTCGCGGGTCGGGAAGTCGCTGTGGGCGTGGGCGCCGCGCGATTCCTTGCGGGCCGCCGCCGAGATCATCGTGGCCTTGGCTACTTCGACCAGGTTGGCCACTTCCAGCGCCTCGACCAGTGCGGTGTTGAACACCTTCGACTTGTCCTTCAGGTGGATGCTGTCGGCGCGCTCGGCCACTTCCAGGATGCGCTGCACGCCTTCGTCCATCAGCTTCTGCGTGCGGAACACGCCGGCGTGCGACTGCATGTTGCGGCGGATGTCGTTGGCGACGTCCTGCGCATACTCGCCCGACGAGGACGACTGCAGCTTCGCGAGGCGCGACAGCGCGAGGTCGGCGGCGTCGGCCGGCAGCGGCTTGTGTTCCTTCTGCTTGAGCGCGGTCGAGATGATGTGGTTGCCGGCGGCGCGGCCGAACACCACCAGGTCCAGCAGCGAGTTGGTGCCCAGGCGGTTGGCGCCGTGCACCGATACGCACGAGCATTCGCCGATCGCGTAGAAGCCGTTGACGACCTCGTTCGGATTGCCGTTCTTCGGCACCACGACCTGGCCGTAGTAGTTGGTCGGAATGCCGCCCATCTGGTAGTGGATGGTCGGCACGACCGGGATCGGTTCCTTGATCGCGTCGACGTTGGCGAACTTCAGGCCGATCTCGCGGATCGACGGCAGGCGCTTCATGATCTTCTCGGCGCCGACGTGGGTCAGGTCGAGCAGCACGTAGTCGCCGTTCGGACCGCAGCCGCGGCCTTCCTTGATTTCCTGGTCCATCGAGCGCGAGACGAAGTCGCGCGGCGCCAGGTCCTTCAGCGTCGGCGCGTAGCGCTCCATGAAGCGTTCGCCATCCTTGTTGCGCAGGATGCCGCCTTCGCCGCGCACGCCTTCGGTGATCAGCACGCCCGCGCCGGCCACGCCGGTCGGGTGGAACTGCCAGAACTCCATGTCTTCCAGCGGCACGCCAGCGCGCGCCGCCATGCCCAGGCCGTCACCGGTGTTGATGAAGGCGTTGGTCGACGCGGCGTAGATGCGGCCGGCGCCGCCGGTGGCGAACAGCGTGGTCTTGGCCTCGAGGATGTAGACCTCGCCGGTTTCCATTTCCAGCGCGGTCACGCCCAGCACGTCGCCGTCCTGGTCGCGGATCAGGTCCAGCGCCATCCACTCGACGAAGAAGTGGGTCTTGGCGCGGACGTTGCGCTGGTACAGGGTGTGCAGCAGCGCGTGGCCGGTACGGTCGGCCGCGGCGCAGGCACGCTGCACCGGCTTCTCGCCGTAGTTGGCGGTGTGGCCGCCGAACGGGCGCTGATAGATCGTGCCGTCGGGGTTGCGGTCGAACGGCATGCCGAAGTGCTCGAGCTCGTAGACCACCTTCGGCGCTTCACGGCACATGAACTCGATGGCGTCCTGGTCGCCCAGCCAGTCCGAGCCCTTGACCGTGTCGTAGAAGTGATAGTGCCAGTTGTCCTCGCTCATGTTGCCGAGCGAGGCACCGATGCCGCCCTGCGCCGCCACCGTGTGCGAGCGCGTGGGGAACACCTTGGAGAGCACGGCGACGTTCAGGCCGGCTTCCGCGAGCTGGAGGGATGCGCGCATCCCGGCGCCGCCCGCCCCGACGATGACCACGTCAAAGCGCCGACGCGGCAATCCAGTCTTGACTGCGACCATGAATTACACCCTCCAGAGAATCTGAGCAGCGTAGCCCGCGCATCCGACGAGCCACAGAATCGTAAGAACTTGCAGCACGAGGCGAACCGCCATCGGCTTCACATAGTCCATCCAGATGTCGCGCACGCCGATCCAGGCGTGATAGAGCAGCGACAGGATCGTGACGAACGTCAGGATCTTCATCCATTGATTGGCGAACAGGCCTGCCCAGCCCTCATACGAGGCACCGTTCGACAACAGGAACGCCACCGCCAGCACGACGGTGTAGATCACCATCACCACGGCGGTCACGCGTTGGACCAGCCATTCCTTCATGCCGTAGTGGGCACCGACGACCAGACGCTTGGGACCGATATTGTTATTTGCCACCTTGCATGCTCCTCAAAACACGCCGAACAGCTTCAGGCCGAACACGGCGGTCAGCAGCAGGCTGACGATCAGCACGGCGATGGCCGACTTGGCCGACGACGGCTTGTCGACGCCGACGTGCATGTCCAGCAGAAGGAAGCGGATACCGGCGCAGAAATGATGCAGATAGCCCCAGATCAGAACCAGCAGAACCAGCTTGACGAAGCCACCGGACAGAAGGGCCGAGAACTTTGCGAAGCTCAGTTCGGAAGTGACGCTCTGCTCGAAGAGGTAGAGGATGAAAGGAAGGAGGAGGAACAGCAGCGCACCGCTGACGCGATGCAGGATGGACACCTTGCCGGCCCAGGGCAACCGGTAGCGTGCGAGTTGCCCGATACCGATATTCCGGAACTCCGGCCTGGCTTGTTTGACGGCTTCAGCCATGCGAGACCCCATTAGCGATAAAAAAACGAAAGAGCCGAATGCACAATGTGCAAATCCACGTGATTTTAGCGCCTTTGTTGCGCGGCGCACCAATAATTTTCGACTATCGCACACCAACATGGCGGCCGCGACAATCGCGTGCAACGCCGCTTTGCGACGATCGCGCGACGGCCGCGCGAACCGGATTTCCACCCTTTGCCGCGCATTCCGATCGCCCTGCGCAATGCCGGCCGCGGTTGGCGGCAAGGCGCGCAACAATCGCCCTGAAAATCGCTCCGACAATCGCCCGCGTCTTCGCCCAATTCGCGCCTGAGCGCGCGGCGCCGGTCAGCTCAGATCGTTCTGGTAATAGTGCCGCGTGGTCACATACAGCCCGCGCCGTACTTCGACGGGACGGTCGCCGTAGGTGAACGAGACCCGCTCGACCGACAGCAGCGGCGAGCCGGGTTCGACCGACAGCAGCGCGGCGGCGGTCTCGTCGGCGCTGACCGCGCGGATCTTCTCGGTGGCGCGCACCATGCGCGTACCGAACTCGGCCTCGAACAGCGCGTACATCGGCCCTTTCCACTCGGTCAGCTTTTCCGCCGTCAGGCCCTTGAAGTTGGCGCCCAGCAGCCAGATGTCGTCGAGCACGGTGGCTTCGCCGGAGAAGAACAGCACGCGGCGGATCTGCACGACGCTGTCGCCGGTGCGGATATCGAGCAGCCGCGCGATCTCGGCGGGCGCCCGCAGGCGCTTGCATTCGAGCACCCGGCTGGCGCCGTAGTGCGGCTCGCCCTCGTCCGGGACCAGCCGCAGGAATCGGAACTTGACCACGTCCTCGTGATGGGTCGTCACGAAGGTACCCTTGCCCTGCCGGCGCGCCACGAGGTTCTCGGCGGCGAGCTCGTCGATGGCCTTGCGCACCGTGCCCTGGCTGACCTTGTAGCGGGCCGCCAGCTCCATTTCGCTCGGAATCATCTCGCCCGGCTTCCATTCGCCGGACTGCAGGCTCTGCAGGATCAGCGACTTGATCTGCTGGTACAGCGGGCTGAAGGTCGGGGAGACGCCGCC
>NZ_AMPR02000030.1:0-13493 GCF_000307735.3 Cupriavidus sp. HPC(L)
CCCCCCCGCCATATTCACCGCCGCTGCCCTCTCCCCCCGCCCCTCTCCCGCAAGCGGGAGAGGGGAGAAACCCTGCAAGTGCGCAGGCGCCGCAAACTTTGTGCGCTCACTAAAATCAAAGACAACAAACTCTTACCGACACCCGCGCACCGCCTGGAGGTCATCATGCCGGCCATCCCTTCGTCGATCCGTCTTGCATTGCTGGCCGCGCCGCTGCTGGCCGCGGGATGCGCCGCCAATCTGCCCCGCGACATCAACGGTTCGCCGCCCATCGCCCGGCTGGCGCCGGATGCCGGCTCGCGCGGCCCGGCCGCGCCGCTCAGTGCCGAGGAACGCAAGCGCCTCGACACGCTGAACAAGCAGGTGCTGCGCGAACAGGAAGCCGCGATCGCGCGCGATCAGCAGGCCCAGGCATGGGCGCGCGCGTCGACCTACGCCTATCCGGCGTATCCGCTGTCGAGCTGGAGTCTGTACTACGGGGGATGGGGCCGCGGCCGCTGGGGCGGCGGGGTCAGCATCGGCTCGCCCGGCTATTGGGGCTGGGGCGGCTATCCGTACTGGTGGTGGTAAAGCGGCTGGCGTGAGCGCCGAGCCGGCGCCAGCCTGGCGCTCCGTCGCGCGGTGGTGACTTAGCGCCCGCCGGAGGCTGGCTTCGTCGCCGGAGGCGGCGGCAGCGGCGGCGTGGCGCTGACCTTGGGGGCCGGCGCGACGAACTGGATGAACACCTCGCCGTCCTTGACCATGCCGAGCTCGTAGCGCGCCCGTTCCTCGACCGCGCCGGTGCCGTCCTGCAGGTCCAGCACCTCGCCCTCGAGCTTGGCGTTGCGGCGCTTCAGCTGTTCGTTGCGGGCGGTCTGCTCGCCGACCTGCTTGTTCAATTCCCACACGCGCAACCAGCCGCCCTTGCCCAGCCACAGGGGGTACTGGATCGCGAGCAGCACCACGAACAACAGCAGCGTAATCAGGCGCATGGGCAGTTAGAGATCGGACGACTTGGCGGTGGCGGCGCTTGCGCGAGGGGCGCGGCGGCCGGGGCCGCCGCACACCCGCCGACTCCCGGGCTTAGCGCAGATTGTAGAACGCGCTCTTGCCGGGGTAGCTGGCGATATCGCCCAGGTCTTCCTCGATGCGCAGCAGCTGGTTGTACTTGGCGATACGGTCCGAGCGGGACAGCGAGCCGGTCTTGATCTGGCCGGCGTTGGTGCCGACCGCGATATCGGCGATCGTGCTGTCCTCGGTCTCGCCCGAACGGTGCGAGATCACGGCCGTGTAGCCGGCGCGCTTGGCCATCTCGATCGCGGCGAAGGTCTCGGTCAGCGTGCCGATCTGGTTGATCTTGATCAGGATCGAGTTGCCGATGCCCTTCTCGATGCCTTCCTTCAGGATCTTGGTGTTGGTGACGAACAGGTCGTCGCCCACCAGCTGCACACGCTTGCCGAGCTTGTCGGTCAGCACCTTCCAGCCGTCCCAGTCGCCCTCGGCCATGCCGTCCTCGATCGACACGATCGGGAACTTGTCGCACAGATTGGCCAGGTAGTCGGCCCACTGCGTCGAGTTCAGCGTCAGGCCTTCGCCTTCGAGGTGATACAGGTCCTCGCCTTCGCGGAAGAACTCGCTCGAGGCGCAGTCCAGCGCCAGCAGCACGTCCTCGCCGGCACGGTAGCCGGCCTTCTCGATCGCCTGCAGGATCGTGTTCAGGCATTCCTCGTTCGAGGCGAAGTTCGGGGCGAAGCCGCCTTCGTCGCCGACCGCGGTCGACATGCCCTTGTCGGCCAGGATTTTCTTCAGCGCGTGGAACACCTCGGCGCCGCAGCGCAGCGCTTCACGGAAGCTCTTCTGCGACACCGGCATGATCATGAATTCCTGGATGTCCAGGCTGTTGTTGGCGTGCGCGCCGCCGTTGACGATGTTCATCATCGGCACCGGCATCTGCATCGCGCCCGAACCGCCGAAGTAGCGGTACAGCGGCAGGCCGGCTTCCTCGGCGGCGGCCTTGGCGACCGCCATCGACACGGCCAGCATCGCGTTGGCGCCCAGGCGGCTCTTGTTCTCGGTGCCGTCCAGATCGATCAGCGTGCGGTCCAGGAAGGCCTGCTCGGAGGCGTCCAGGCCCATGATCGCTTCGGAGATCTCGGTGTTGATGTGCTCGACGGCCTTCAGCACGCCCTTGCCCAGGTAGCGCGACTTGTCGCCGTCGCGCAGTTCGATCGCCTCGCGCGAGCCGGTCGACGCGCCCGACGGCACCGCGGCGCGGCCCATCACGCCCGATTCGAGCAGAACGTCGCATTCGACGGTCGGGTTGCCGCGCGAGTCGAGAACCTCGCGACCGATGATATCTACGATTGCACTCATGGATTCCTCTTGATCTAGATCTGATGAAGCTTGGGTCCGTGCACTGCGACTGTGCACCGCGTCTGGGATCGCGCTGCCTTGCCCGCGTGCTCCGGATGGAGACCCGCGTCAGGCGACGCGCCGGTCGAAGCTCAAACGCCCTCGACCACGATCATGTTCATCCGGGCCGCATGCTCGCGCGCCTTGCGGGCCGCGCGGTAGGTCTCGCCGTCGTGGAAGGCCTGGGCCGCCTCGACGCTCGGGAATTTCAGCAGCACCACGCGGGTCGGCGCCCATTCGCCTTCGAGCGGGACCGTGCGGCCGCCGCGCACCAGCACCTCGGCGCCGTGCTCCTGCATGGCCTTGCTGGACAGGACCTTGTACTGCTCGTACTGCTGCGGATCGGTGACGTCGACGTAGGCGATGATGTAGCCGGCGGCCATGCGTATCTCCAGGATGAATCTTATGGTTGTCAACGTTGCCGCCGGATGACGGCGGCAACGTGCGGAATCGGTGATCGGCGAGAAAGCCGTTGCAGCTGACGATTGACGGCTGGCGCTTGGCGCCGCGCTCAGGCGCAGGCCGGCCAGCCGAAATTGTCTTCGAGGAAGCCGGCGCGCTTGGTCAGCGCGTCCAGGTCCTTCAGCACCGCCAGCAGTTCGCGCATGCGCGACAGCGGCACGGCGTTGGGGCCGTCGGACATCGCCTTGCTTGGATCCGGATGGGTTTCCATGAACAGGCCCGCGATACCGACGGCCACCGCGGCGCGCGCCAGCACCGGCACGAACTCGCGCTGGCCGCCCGAGCTGGTGCCCTGCCCGCCCGGCAGCTGCACCGAGTGGGTCGCGTCGAACACCACCGGCGCGCCCGTCTCGCGCATGATCGCCAGCGAGCGCATGTCGGAAACCAGGTTGTTATAGCCGAACGACACGCCGCGCTCGCACGCCATGAAGCTGTCCTCGGGCAGGCCGGCTTCGCGGGCGGCGTCGCGGGCCTTGTCGATGACGTTCTTCATGTCGCCCGGGGCCAGGAACTGGCCCTTCTTGATATTGACCGGCTTGCCGCTCTGGGCGCAGGCGCGGATGAAATCGGTCTGCCGGCACAGGAAGGCCGGCGTCTGCAGCACGTCGACCACCGCCGCCACCGGCGCGATCTCGTCGATCTCGTGGATGTCGGTCAGCACCGGCACGCCGATCTCGCGCTTGACCGTGGCCAGGATCTCCAGCCCCTTCTCCATGCCCAGTCCGCGAAAGGACTTGCCCGACGAGCGGTTCGCCTTGTCGAACGAGGACTTGTAGATGAAGGGGATGCCGAGTTCGCCGGTGATCGTCTTCAACTGGCCTGCCGTATCGAGGGCCATCTGCTCCGACTCGATCACGCAGGGACCGGCGATCAGGAAGAACGGCTGGTCCAGGCCGACGTCGAATCCACACAATTTCATCTTGCTCTCCTGCTATGCGGCCGCTTCAGGCGCCCTTGCGGCGCTGCTGGCCGGCCAGCGCGGCTTCCACGTAGGCCTTGAACAGCGGATGGCCCGCGCGCGGCGTCGAGGTGAATTCCGGGTGGAACTGCACGCCGACGAACCAGGGGTGCATCTGCGCCGGCAGCTCCATCATCTCGGGCAGGTTCTCGGTCGGGGTGCGGGCCGAGATCACCATGCCGGCCTGTTCCAGCTGCGGCACATAGTGGTTGTTGACCTCGTAGCGATGGCGATGCCGCTCGTTGACCTCGGCGCCGTAGATCTGCGCGGCCTTGGTGTCCGCCTTGACGGGCACGCGCTGCGCGCCCAGGCGCATCGTGCCGCCCAGATCGGAATCGGCCGAGCGCTGCTCGACCTTGCCGTCGCGGTCCACCCATTCGGTGATCAGCGCGACCACCGGGTGTTCGGTCTCGAGGCTGAACTCGGTCGAGTTGGCGTCGCGCATGCCGGCCACATGGCGGGCGAACTCGATCACCGCCAGCTGCATGCCCAGGCAGATGCCCAGGTACGGCACCTTGTTCTCGCGCGCATACTGGATCGCGCGGATCTTGCCCTCGGTGCCGCGCTTGCCGAAGCCGCCCGGCACCAGGATCGCGTCCAGCGGCTTGAGCACTTCGAGGTGGCCCGATTCCAGTTCCTCGGAATCGATGTATTCGATATTGACGCGCGTCGCGGTATGCATGCCCGCGTGACGCAGCGCTTCGATCAGCGACTTGTACGACTCGGTCAGGTCGACATACTTGCCCACCATGCCGATCGTCACTTCGTGTTCGGGGTTTTCCTGCGCGTTGACCAGCTTCTGCCACATCGACAGGTCGGCCGGCTTCGGATCGAGGCGCAGCTCCTCGCAGATCAGCCGGTCCAGGCCCTGCTCGTTGAGCATCTGCGGGATCTTGTAGATGCTGTCGACGTCCCACACCGAAATCACCGCTTCCTGCGGGATATTGGCGAACAGCGAGATCTTGGCGCGTTCGTCGTCCGGAATCGGCCGGTCGGCGCGGCACAGCAGCGCGGTCGGCGAGATGCCGATTTCGCGCAGCTTCTGCACCGAGTGCTGGGTGGGCTTGGTCTTGAGCTCGCCGGCGCTGGCGATGAACGGCACCAGCGTCAGATGGACGAAGGCCGCGTGGTTGCGGCCCATGCGCAGGCTCATCTGGCGCGCGGCCTCCAGGAACGGCAGCGATTCGATGTCACCGACGGTACCGCCGATCTCGACCAGCGCCACGTCGGCCTTGCCTTCGTGCGAGGCGGCCGCGCCCTTCTCGATGAACGCCTGGATCTCGTTGGTGATATGCGGGATCACCTGCACGGTCTTGCCCAGGTATTCGCCGCGCCGCTCCTTGCGGATCACCGATTCGTAGATCTGGCCCGTGGTGAAGTTGTTCGACTTGCGCATCTTGGCCGAGACGAAGCGCTCGTAGTGGCCAAGATCGAGGTCGGTCTCCGCGCCGTCTTCCGTGACGAATACTTCGCCATGCTGGAAGGGGCTCATCGTGCCGGGGTCGACGTTGATGTAGGGATCGAGCTTGAGGAGGGTGACTTTGAGGCCGCGCGACTCGAGAATAGCCGCGAGCGAGGCGGCAGCGATGCCCTTGCCGAGGGAAGAGACGACGCCACCGGTGACGAAGACGAATTTGGTCATAAACCGAGCTTGCCGGGGAAATCGGGATTATACATGAGCGGGGCCGGATGGACCGCCCGAATCGGCGTGCCGGACTGTGCGCTCACGTGTCGAATTCGGCCGCGCCCCGGCACCGTGCAAGCCCTCGAAGCCAGCTCCACCACGGTTCACTGCGGTTCGCGCGGACGCTCGCGCCGTGCCCGCACCGGCTGCCCCCAGCGGTCGCCCTCGCCCTGCCGCGTCAGCGGGTGCTCGACCCGGTCGGCGGCGTCCCATTCCGGATTGTCGATCTCGCGGAATACCTGGCGCAGGCGCTCGCCCCAGGTCTCGCGGATCATGCAGAAATACGGATTGCGGTCGTCGATGGTGGCAAAGCGCGTCACGTGCAGCGAATCGGCCTCGTAGACCAGCAGGTCCAGCGGCAGCCCCACCGAGATATTGGACTTGAGCGTCGAGTCCATCGAGATCAGCGCGCACTTGGCCCCTTCGGCGAGGGGCAACGCTGGGTGCACCACGCGGTCGATGATCGGCTTGCCGTACTTGGCCTCGCCGATCTGGAAGTAGCAGTTCTCCGGCGTCGCCTCGACGAAATTGCCGGCCGCATAGATATTGAACAGGCGCGCCCGTTCCCGGCCGATCTGGCCGCCGAAGATCAGGCTGACGTTGAACTCGATGCCGGCATCGCGCAGCGCATCGGCATCGCGCCGATGCACCTGGCGCACCGCGTCGCCGACGATCGAGGCGGCTTCGAACATATCGCGCGCGGTCCACAGCGAGCGCTTGCCGTCGCGGCTCTCCATCAGGATCTGGCGGATCGACTGGCTGATGGCCAGGTTGCCGGCGGTCATCAGCACCATGACGCGGTCGCCGGTCTCCTCGAACACCGTCAGCTTGCGGGCGGTCGAGATCGCGTCGACACCCGCATTGGTGCGCGAGTCGGACAGGAATACCAGGCCGGCATCGAGCCGCATGGCTACACAGTACGTCATGGCTTTGTCTTATTGTGGTGACATGGCGCGCGGCGGAACGCGCGGGAGCATCCCGGCATTCTAGCGCCCTCCTCGCGCGCGCCCTGCACCCCGGAGGCTCAGACCGGCTCGATCAGGATCTGCACCGACAGCGATTCGGTGCCGCCGCCCTCGCGCACGCCGCGGATCGGCGCCGCCGAGCGGTAGTCGCGCCCCACCGCCAGGCGGATGTGGCGGGTGTCGGTGAAGCAGCCGTGCGTCACGTCGATGCTGCACCAGCGCTCGCGCTCGGTGTCGACGCACAGGTCGGCCCAGGCGTGGCTGGCCAGCTCGGTGGCGGCCGGGTCGTGGAAATAGCCGCTGACGTAGCGCGCCGGCACACCGAAGGCGCGGCAGGCGGCCACCATCACCTGCGCCTGGTCCTGGCAGACCCCGGCGCCGAGTGCGAAGGCCTCGGCGGCGCTGGTGCCGACATCGGTGGCATTGGGCTGGTAGCGCACGCGTTCGCCAATCGCCTGGGCCAGCGCCAGCAGCGCGGCCGGGTCATGGCCGGCGGCCAGATACGGCGCGGCAAATGCGCTCAGCTCGGCCGGCGCGCTGGTCAGCGGCGTGCCGCTGCGAAAGTACAGCGGCGACACGCGCGCCTCGCCCGGCGGCGGGGCGTCGCCGAAGCAGCCGTCGGCATCGGCGGCGGGCGTGATCTCGACCTCGCCGCTGGCGGCGATGGTAATGGTGTCGGCCGGCCGCGCCAGCGTGAACTGATGGACGATATTGCCGAAGCCGTCGAGCGCCTCGGACAGATTGCCCGGCACCGACAGCTGCCATTGGTGCACCTGCTGCAGCGGGCCGGAGCGCGGCGCCAGCCGCAGCTCGTGAACGCTGCGGATCACCGGCTCGGTATAGCGATAAACGGTGCGGTGGTGGATCTGGTATTTCACGGTCCTGTCGCGCGACGCCGGGTTCAGGCTTTCAGGCTGCCAGCGGGGGCACCAGGAAATCCCGGCTGATGCCGCTGCCCAGATCGCCGATGCGTTCAAGGAAGCTGGTCAGGAACGCGTGCAGCCCGACCGCGAAGATGTCGTCGATGCGCGCGTATTTGAGGTCGGCATGCAGTTTACCAGCGTGCCGTTCGGTCTCGGCGGACTGCTGGTTGCGCACCAGCGCCAGGATCGCCACCACCTCGTCCATGCTCGACACCAGCGAACGCGGCATGTCGGGCCGCAGGATCAGCAGTTCGGCGACGCGCACCGGCGTGATCACGGTGCGGTAGATCTTGCGGTAGACCTCGAAGCCCGAGACCGAGCGCAGCACCGCGGCCCAGTGATAGAAATCCTGTTCGGTCCGCTCGCTGCCGCCATTCTCGCTGCCGGTGGCCTGGAACTTGACGTCGAGGATCCGCGCGGTATTGTCGGCGCGCTCCAGGAAGGTGCCCAGGCGCATGAAGTGGAAGGCGTCGTCCTTCAGCATGGTGCCGAACTGCACGCCGCGCGCCAGATGCGAGCGGAACTTGACCCATTCGAAGAACTGCGACGGATCGTCGCGCAGCACGCCGTCCGTGATCATCCGCTGCACGTCCAGCCACGTGGTGTTCAGCGTCTCCCACACCTCGGTCGTCAGCGAACCGCGCACGGCGCGCGCGTTCTCGCGCGCCGCGCGCAGGCAGCTCATGATCGACGACGGGTTGGTCATGTCGCGCACCATGAAGTCGATCACGTCCTCGCGCGAGAGCAGCCCGTACTTGTGGTCGAACGCGTGCGTCAACTCGGAGATATCGAGCATCGCCCACCAGCCCTGCTCGGCCACCTCGATCGATTGCGGCAGCAGCGAGGTCTGGTAGTTGACGTCGAGCATGCGCGCGGTATTTTCGGCGCGCTCGGTGTAGCGCGCCATCCAGAACAGGTGGTCGGCGGTGCGGCTCAGCATGATGGCTCTCCGTGGTCCGGTCGAAGATCGCGGGGGGTCGGCAGGGGTTGCCAGGTATCGATGGCTCGGCGGTTCAGCGGTTCAGCGCTCCAGCACCCAGGTGTCCTTGGTGCCGCCGCCCTGCGAGGAATTGACCACCAGCGACCCCTCGCGCAGCGCCACGCGCGTCAGCCCGCCCGGCACCATGCGCACCTCCTTGCCCGACAGCACGAATGGCCGCAGATCGATATGGCGCGGCGCGATGCCGGCCTCGACATAGGTCGGACAGGTCGACAGCGCCAGCGTCGGTTGCGCGATGTACTGATGCGGCCGCGCCTTGACCACCTCGCGGAACGCGTCGATCTCCGCGCGCGTCGCCGCC
Source organism: Cupriavidus sp. HPC(L) (assembly GCF_000307735.3). Classification (NCBI taxonomy): domain Bacteria; kingdom Pseudomonadati; phylum Pseudomonadota; class Betaproteobacteria; order Burkholderiales; family Burkholderiaceae; genus Cupriavidus; species Cupriavidus sp. HPC(L). The sequence continues at coordinate 8,685 of NZ_AMPR02000030.1, forward strand.
GGCCCGACCAGCATGCCGTAGCCGCCGGCGCCGTGCGTTTCCTTGACCACGAGTTCGTCCATGTGGTCGAGCACGTACTGCAGATCGTCCGGGCGCCGGCACATATAGGTCGGCACGTTGGCCAGCAGCGGCTCCTCGCCCAGATAGAAGCGGATCATCTCCGGCACATAGGGATAGATCGACTTGTCGTCGGCGACGCCGGTACCGATCGCATTGCATACCGTGACATTGCCGGCGCGATAGACCGCCAGCAGGCCGGCCGCGCCCAGCGTCGAATCGGGCCGGAACACCAGCGGATCGAGAAAGTCGTCGTCGACGCGGCGGTAGATCACGTCGACGCGCTGCGGGCCCTGCGTGGTGCGCATGTACAGAAAGTCGTCCTGCACGAACAGGTCGCTGCCCTCGACCAGTTCGATGCCCATCTGCTGCGCCAGGAACGCATGTTCGAAATAGGCGGAGTTGTACATGCCGGGCGTCAGCACCACCACGGTCGGATCGGCCATTCCCTGCGGCGACACGCTGCGCAGCATGTCCAGCAGCAGGTCGGGATAGTGGGCCACCGGCGCGACGCGGTTGCGCGCAAACAGCTCGGGGAACAACCGCATCATCATCTTGCGATTCTCGAGCATGTACGAAACGCCGGACGGCACCCGCAGATTGTCCTCGAGCACATAGAACTCGCCCTCGCCGGCGCGCACCACGTCGATGCCGGCGACATGCGCATAGATGTCGCGCGGCACGTCGATGCCCAGCATCTCGGGACGGTACTGCGCGTTGTCGTAGACCTGCTCGGGCGGAATCACGCCGGCGCGGATGATGTCCTGCCCATGATAGATGTCATGGATGAAGCGGTTCAGCGCGGCGACCCGCTGGCGCAGGCCCCGCTCCAGCAGCGCCCATTCGCCGGCCGGGAAGATGCGCGGAATCACGTCGAACGGGATGGTGCGCTCGGTGCCGCTGTTGTCCTCGTCCTTGTCGCCATAGACGGCGAAGGTGATGCCCACGCGCCGGAACACCAGGTCGGCCTCGGCACGCTTGTTGGCCATGGTGGCCTCCGACTGGCGCGCCAGCCAGTCGGCGAAGTGACGGTAGTGCGGCCGGATCGCGTCGGGCGACAAGGCCTGCCCGGCGGCGATGTTCGGGGGCGCATCGCCGCGCCAGTCCAGCATTTCATCGAAAAACCGCGCCGCCATGATGCCCTCCCCAGTGCCGGGCGCGCGACCGGCCGCCGCGCATCGTTGACTCCTACAGCATACGTCCGGCCGCTGCCCCCGAGAAGGAAGTCAGGTGCCTTGGCAGACATTCAAGCAAGATGTCTGCCAGTGGAACGGTTGCGCAAAACGGGGCGGAAAGACGCGCAGGGGCGGGAAACGGCACGGAATGGCGCGGAGCGGCGCGGGAACACGCCGCCCCGGCACACCATTTCAGTGCACGGGCTGGCTGCCGCGGACCGGCGGACGCGCCGCCAGGATCTGGCGCACCAGCTCCTCGGGCGGCTTGCGGATATCGAGCACCAGCGCGTCGCGCGGCTCCTCCAGCGTATCGAGCTGGCTCTGCAGCAGCTTGGGGTCGAAGAAATGCCCGCTGCGGCCGGCCAGGCGGGTGCGCAGCACGTCGATATCGCCCTTCAGGTAGATGAAGCTGACCCCGCCGTCGGGCGGCGTCAGCCGGTCGCGATAGATCTGGCGCAGCGCGGAGCAGGTGAAGACGTGGGGGCGGCCCTCGGCGCGGGCCTGGTCGATGGCCGCGCGCATCGCGTCCAGCCAGGGCCAGCGGTCCTCGTCGGTCAGCGGAATGCCCGCGGCCATCTTGGCCTTGTTGGCGGCGCTGTGGAATTCGTCGGCATCATGGAAGCCGCAATGCAGCGCCTGTGCCAGCAGCGAGCCGACCGTGGTCTTGCCGCTGCCGGAGACGCCCATCAGGATATAGATCATGTCTGCTCCATCGATCAGGATCGGACGGTCGGTGCCGTCCTTGTTGGTCTGACCGCGCGCCGGCGAGTTCGCATGCGGGCGGTCGAGGCCGGACGCCAGGTCCGGCCGACTTCGGGATTGATTCGATATCGGATATCGTCCAGCGGATAGCGGATAGCGGGTTCCGGATAGCGGCTGCCGCAAGTACGCCCTACAGCACGACTATAGTGCCCGCGGCGCTGGCGCCGCCATCGCATCGGCCTCGCTGAGGTCCAGCGCGCTGCCGCCCTGCTCGGCGCCGCGCGCGTGGCGGCGGAACAGGCCGAACAGGCCGCGGCCCAGGCTGTAGTCGGCGAACGCGTCCTGCGGCGGTGCAGCAGGCGCGCGGGCCGCGAGCTCTGCCGGATCGCCCAGCCACGCCAGCGTGCCGGCGACCGCATCGACGCGCAGCAGGTCGCCATCGCGCACGCGCGCCAGCGGACCGCCTGCGCTGGCCTCGGGGCCGACGTGGATCACCGCCGGCACCTTGCCGGAAGCGCCCGACATGCGGCCGTCGGTCACCAGCGCGACGCGATGGCCGGCGTCCTGCAGCGCGCCCAGCGGCGGCGTCAGCCGGTGCAGCTCCGGCATGCCGTTGGCGTTCGGCCCCTGGAAGCGCACCACGACGATGACGTCGCGGTCGAGCTCGCCGCGCGCGAACGCGTCCTGCAACGCCTGCTGCGATTCGAACACGCGCGCCGGCGCCTCGACGATCCGGTGCTCGGGCGCGACCGCCGACACCTTGATCACGCCGCGGCCCAGGTTGCCCGACATCAAGCGCAATCCGCCTTCGGGATCGAACGGCTTGTCGATCGGCGCGAGCACCTGCGCGTCGCCGCTTTGCCCCGGGGCTTCGCGCCACTGCAACGCGCCGTCGTGCAGTACCGGCTCCCGTGCATAACGCGCCAGTCCCGGGCCGGCCACGGTCTCGACGTCCTCGTGCAGCAGCCCGGCATCGAGCAGCTGCCGAATCACGAAGCCGACGCCGCCGGCCGCATGGAAATGATTGACGTCGGCGGCGCCGTTCGGATAGACGCGCGCCAGCAGCGGCGTCACGCGCGACAGCCGGTCGAAGTCGTCCCAGTCGATCACGATGCCGGCCGCACGCGCCATCGCCACCAGATGGATCGTGTGGTTGGTCGAGCCGCCGGTCGCCAGCAGTCCGACGATGCCGTTGACGACCGCGCGTTCGTCGACGATGCGGCAGATCGGCAGATAGCCATCGCCGCGTGCCGACAGTGCCAGCGCGCGCTGCGCCGCGGCGGCCGTCAGCGCATCGCGCAGGCCGCCCTCCGGCGGCACGAACGCCGCGCCCGGCAGATGCAGGCCCATGATTTCCATCAGCAGCTGGTTGCTGTTGGCGGTGCCATAGAACGTGCAGGTGCCGGCGCCGTGATAGGCCTGGCACTCGGCCTCGAGCAGCGCGTCGCGGCCGACCTGGCCGGTCGCATACAGCTGCCGCACGCGCGCCTTCTCCTTGTTCGGCAAGCCGCTGGCCATCGGTCCGGCCGGCACCATCACCACCGGCAGATGGCCGAACTGCAGCGCGCCCATCACCAGCCCCGGGACGATCTTGTCGCAGACGCCGAGCATCACCACCGCGTCGAAGGTGTTGTGCGACAGCGCGATCGCGGCGCCCATCGCGATCGCATCGCGCGAGAACAGCGACAGCTCCATGCCGGGATTGCCCTGCGTGATGCCGTCGCACATCGCCGGCACGCCGCCGGCGACCTGCGCCACCGCGCCCACTTCACGCGCCGCCGCGCGGATCAGCGCGGGATAGCGCTCATAGGGCTGGTGCGCGGACAGCATGTCGTTGTACGCGGTGACGATGCCGAGATTCAGCGCATGTTCCACGCGCAGCTTCAGCTTGTCGGCGGCCGGCAGCGCGGCGTAGCCATGAGCCAGGTTGGCGCAGGACAAGCCCTGTGCCGGGCCCAGTTCGCGTTGCGCGCGGGCGCAGCGCTCCAGGTAGGCGCTGCGGCTGGCGCGGCTACGTTCGACGATGCGCGCGGTGACGTCGCGCACGGCGGAATCGAGAGTCTGTGGCATTCGATATGAAGAGGCGAACGGGGGATCGGGCGGTTCGATCAACGGGATATCGGCGGATCCCGGCAGGGTCGATTTGTGTAGAATTTCTACATTCTACCGGAAGACGGCGCCGTTCCAGAAGCCTCGTGTCGCACCGCCCCATCCCAAACAGCGAAAAAACCCAATGAAATCGAGCTTTCCATCGTTCGGCATCAGGGTTATTCCCGACTGCGGCGCACGGCATTCCACCCGATCATTCGGCCGGCCAAGTAGAATCTCTACAAATCCCGATCCAATCCGACTCTTGCCGCCCTCATGCGTGACCGCATCCTCGCCGTCTACGACTCCCTTCGCCCCTCCGAACGCCGCCTCGCCGACTACGTCGCGCGCCACGGCGCCAGCGTGATCCGGCTGTCGATGCCGGAGCTCGCTCGCCTTGCCGGCGTGTCGCAGCCGACCATTGCACGCTTTTGCGCGGCGCTCGGCTACGACGGCTTTCGCGAGTTCAAGCTGCAGTTCGCGCAGACCGTCGGCGCCGGCACGCCTTTCGTGCACCAGGACGTCAATCCGCAGGACCGGCCGGCCGATATCGCCGGCAAGGTGTTCGACCGCACCATCGCGACATTGATGTCGGTGCGCAATGCGTTGTCGGCCGATCAGATCGAGCACGGCATCGCGCTGCTGGCCGGCGCGCGCCGCATCGAGTTCTACGGCTGCGGCAACTCCGGCATCGTCGCCCTCGACATCCAGCACAAGTTCTTCCGTCTCGGCATGCCGACCGTCGCGTACTCCGATCCGCATGTGTTCAGCATGTCCGCCGCGCTGC
>NZ_AMPR02000029.1:0-13560 GCF_000307735.3 Cupriavidus sp. HPC(L)
GCTCGGCCGGCAGCGCCGCCTCGGTGCGCGATGCCAGCCGCCGGCGCAACGCCGCCTCGCACAGCTGGTGATCGGCCGCGCTGTCTCGCAGGCGCGCGTCCAGGCGCCCGCGCTTGGCGACCGCCCCGCGGAATCGTCCAAACGCCACGGCGATCTCCACCGCCGCCAGCAACGGCATTGCGGCGCCGATCTTGAAGCTCAGCGTGGCGAAGAAACCGGGGGGCACGCCGTCGCGCAGCATCGCGGGCAGTTGCGCGGCGCGCGCCGAGGTCAACGCGACCGCCACGGCGTCCCAGCACACATAGAGCGCGGCCTCGAGTTTGCCGAGCCGGGAAAACGGCCGCTTGGCCTTGTGCGCGGTGATGCGGCACACCACACCGCCGAGCACCGCGGCGTCGGCGCCGACCTTGCCGACTGGCGGGGACGGCGGCAGCGGGCCCTGCCGCCAGGGCGTCGTCAGCGGTGAACCCGCAAAGGAGGATGCAAAACCGGTTGGAGGCATGATGGTCTTCCCCGCAACGGTCGCCGGCGTCGGCGGGCGACACGTCGCAAATACACTGCAGACACAAGACCGACGCACCGCATGGTGCGGCGCACTATCGAATTCGGGATGGCGGGAATGTACGACGTGTGCAACTGCAAAAGTCACGCGGAATGCGTGCTTCTTTAGTTTCCGGGCAAGCGAATCGGAAGAACCTCGGCTCGATCTTGGTCCGCAAAGGCGGGATGGCATCGTGCGTGAACGCACAGAGACCGGGTATGCGGCCTGGCTACGCTGGGCCAACGCCCGTCCCGGACGCTTTCGCGCTACCGCAACAGACAGGAGACCGCGCCATGCCGCCACGCAGGTCCGCCCCCGCGCACGACGCGCGCACCGAAGGCGTGTTCAGCCGCGTCGACGCGATGACGCTGGAGGACTGCCCGATCGAACCGGACTGGGTGCGCGCCGGCCAGCCGCACGCGCGCGCCGCGACGCATGCGATGGCACGCGACGGACTGGCGTCCACGCATCTGTGGGAGTGCAGCGCCGGGGCCTTCGCCTGGCGCTTCAGCGTCGAGGAGACCGTGCTGATCCTCGACGGCGAGGTGCGCGTGACCAGCCCCGGCGGACAGGTCCGCACGCTGCGCGCCGGCGACGTCGGACATTTCCCGGCGCATACGACCTGGCTGTGGGAGGTCGACGGCCATGTGCGCAAGATCGCCTTCTGCCGGCGCGAGGTACCGTGGCCGCTGCGGTTGGCGACGCGGGCGCTCGATCGGCTGCTGGAACGGGCACGCGCGCTCAGACCCGCCGGCGGCGCGTGGCGGCGCGCAGGCGGCGACGCCGGCATGTCCTCGGCCCCGTGACCATCGGGATCGGCTGACGCGCCGTTCGGAAATCCGAACACGCCGACGGCACGCGCACCCGGAAATCCGAACGCTGTCGCCGAAGCACCAAACTTTTTCCTTTCGTTTCAAGCACTTGCACGGCACCTTCCGCCTTCGCAAGCTGGCACGCCTCGTGCGAACTAGGGCCCCCATCAATAGCGCCGCCGCCCCCCGGCTGCGCCAGAACGATGGAGGAAACGACATGGCTGCCCCCACCCCGCCTGCCTGGCCCACACAGCGTTCCCGACCGCGTCCGCGCCCGCTGCCCTGAAGCGGGCGCGCGTCGCCGCGCGGGCGCCTCGGCGTCCGTCGACCTGTGCGGGGCGGTGCGCCGCCTTGCGCGTCTTTCGTTTCCCAAGCTGTCCGGCCCCGTGCCGGACGCCTCAGGTTTGAATCACGATGAAACTGAACCGACTGCCTACCCTGATCCTGTTCGCCATGCTGCTCGGCCTGCTGGCCGGCACCGCCGCGCACCACCTGGCGCCCGACGCCGCCGCGGCCAAATCGATCGCCGGCCATCTGTCGATCCTGACTGACGTGTTCCTGCGGATGATCAAGATGATCATCGGCCCGCTGGTGTTCGCCACGCTGGTCAGCGGCATCGCCAGCATGGGCGACGGCAAGGCGGTGGGCCGGATCGGCATGAAGGCGATGGGCTGGTTCGTGATCGCCTCGGTGACCTCGCTGCTGCTCGGGCTGGTCATGGCCAACCTGCTGACGCCGGGCCATGGCATGAACCTGCCGCTGCCGCCCGCCGACGCCACCTCGAACCTGAAGACCGGCGCGCTGAACCTGCGCGACTTCGTCACCCACATGTTCCCGAAGAGCATCGCCGAGGCGATGGCGAACAACGAGATCCTGCAGATCGTGGTGTTCTCGCTGTTCTTCGGCTTCGCGCTGGGCGCCGTCAAGGACGGTCCCGGCAAGCCGCTGCTGGCGGCGATCGAGGGCCTGGCCAAGGTGATGCTGAAGGTCACCAACTATGTGATGGCGTTCGCCCCGGTCGGCGTGTTCGGCGCCATCGCCGCGGTGATCACCGCCGAAGGCCTGGGCGTGCTGACGGTCTACGCCAAGCTGCTGGGCAGCCTGTATCTGGCGCTGGCGCTGCTGTGGGTCGCGCTGATCTTCGGCGGCTATCTGTTCCTCGGCCGCGACGTGTTCCGCCTGCTGAAGACGCTGCGCGCGCCGCTGATGATCGGCTTCGCCACCGCCAGCAGCGAGTCGGCCTATCCGAAGGTGATCGACCAGCTGACCCGCTTCGGCGTCAAGGAGCGCATCACCAATTTCGTGCTGCCGCTCGGCTACTCGTTCAACCTCGACGGCTCGATCATGTACACCTCGTTCGCGGCGCTGTTCGTCGCGCAGGTCTACGGCATCGAGCTGACGCTGACCCAGCAGATCACGATGCTGCTGGTGCTGCTGGTCACCAGCAAGGGCATCGCCGGCGTGCCGCGCGCCTCGCTGGTGGTGGTCGCCGCCGTGCTGCCGATGTTCGGCCTGCCGGAGGCCGGCATCCTGCTGGTGCTGGGCATCGACCATGTCCTCGATATGGGCCGTACCGTCACCAACGTGCTCGGTAACGCCATTGCCACGACCGTCGTCGCCAAAAGCGAAGGCGCGATCGGCGCGCCGGTGCCGGAAGAAGCGGACGACACCGCTGACGACGGCGCTACCGACCTGGCACCCGTCCAGGTCCTCGCAAGCAAGTAGCCTCCCTGCCTGCTCCACGGGGCGTGCCAGGGGCCCGACCGCCAATCCGGCGGCCGGGCCTTTTTCTTTGGCGATGGCATTCCCGAGCTGGCTCACCGGGTGTGATAAAAGGAAGCGCATGCAGACAACCGCAATGCCGAATCGCCAGTCCTCCGTCGTGTCGTCTTCGTCCCCTTCCGCCCCTTCCCGACCGGCCCGATCTCCGCACCATCGCCCGCCCCGCCGCCAGCGCGGCATGGCGGCCGCCGCGCAGCTGCTTGCGCTGCTGGCGCTGGCAGGGCTGGTCGGCCTGGCCGGCTGGCTGGGCTACCTCTATACGTTCGACGCCGCGCTGGCCCGCCAGGCAGAGCGCGGCCAGGTGCAGCTGCGGCTGTACGGTCAGGCGCTGTCGAGCGAACTGGCGCGCTACGACTTCGTGCCGAGCCTGCTGTCGCTGGACGACGAAATCAGCGCGCTGCTGGCCCGCCCCGACGATCCGGCCCGCGTCGCCGCGGCCAATGCGCACCTGGCCGCGGTCAATGCGCGCGCCGGCACGCTGGCGGTGTTCGTGCTCGACCGACAGGGGCGCGTGCGCGCCACCAGCAACTGGCAGCGCCCCGACAGCTACCTGGACGAGGACCTGAGCTTCCGCCCCTACTTCCAGGCCGCGATCGACGGCCAGCTCGGCCGCTTCTACGGCGTCGGCACCACGCGCGATGAATCGGGCTACTACCTGTCGGCGCCATTGGGCAATGGCAACGGCCAGCGCCCCGGCGGCGTCGCCGTGGTCAAGGTCGGGCTCGAGCCGCTGGAGCAGCGCTGGCAGAGCGCCGACATGCAGATGCTGCTGTCCGACGAGAACGGCGTCGTGATCCTCGCTTCCGAGCCGTCGTGGAAACTGCGCGCCCGCCGCGAGCTGAGCGCCGCGCAGCGCGAGCGGCTGAACCGCAGCCTGCAGTACAACCGCGCGCCGCTGGCGCCGCTCGAGTTCACCCGCGTGCGCGCGATGAACAACGGCGACGCGCTGGTGCGCATGCGCCGCGGCCCGTCGATGCTCGAACAGAACGCGATGCTGCCCGGCACCGAATGGCAGCTGACGCTGCTGACCGATACCTCGCAGGCGCGCATGGCGGCGCTGAACACCGCGGCGCTGTGCGGCGTGCTGACCGCCTTCGTGCTGCTGCTCGGCGCCGCCTGGAACGTGCGCCGGCGCATCGTCAGCGAGCGGCTGGCCGCGCGCGCCGCGCTCGAGGCCGCCAACAGCGAGCTCGAACGCAAGGTCGCCGAGCGGACCGCCGACCTGACCAGCGCCAACCATCTGCTGCAGACCGAGATCGCCGAACGGATCCGCACCGAGCGCGAGTTGCGCCAGGCGCAGGACGGCCTGCTGCAGGCCGGCAAGCTGGCCGCGGTCGGACAGATGTCGACCGGCATCGCGCACGAGCTGAACCAGCCGCTGGCCGCGCTGCGCACGCTGTCGGGCAATACGCAGAAATTCCTCGCGCGCGGCGACCTGGCCACGGCCCAGGACAACCTCGGCACCATCATCGGCCTGGTCGAGAAGATGGGCCGCATCACCGGCGCGCTGAAGTCGTTCGCCCGCAAGCCGGGCCGCAACGGCAAGGGCAGCGCGCTGCTGGCCGATGCGGTGGACAACGCGCTGTTCCTGCTGGAGACGCGCGTGCAGGCGGTGCGGCCCGAGATCGTTCGCGATGTCGACCGCACGCTCGCGGTCGCCTGCGACCCCAACCGGCTCGAGCAGGTGCTGGTCAATCTGATCGGCAACGCGCTCGACGCGATGGCGGCCGGTCCGGCGCAACGGCCGCAGCCGCCGCGGCTCGAACTGCGCGCGGCCGTGGCCGAAGGCATGGTCCGATGCACCATTCGCGACAATGGTCCCGGCCTGTCCGAGGAAGCGTTCGCGCGGCTGTTCGAACCGTTCTTCACGACCAAGCCGGCCGGACAGGGCCTGGGCCTTGGCCTGACGCTGTCGGCCGGCATCCTCGACGAATACGGCGGCACGCTGGTCGCCAGCAATCATCCCGACGGCGGCGCCTGCTTCACGATGGTGCTGCCGATGGCCGGCAAGGAGACGCACGATGGCGCCCAAACTCAATGACCTGTCGGTGCTGATCGTCGAGGACGACCCCGACGTCCGGCTCGGCTGCGAACAGGCGCTGCGCCTCGAAGGCATCGCCACGCGCGCCGTCGGCACCGCCGAGGCCGCGCTGCAGGCGGTGGCCCCGCACTTCCCCGGCATCGTCGTCAGCGACATCCGCCTGCCCGGCATCGACGGCATGGCGCTGCTGACGCAGCTGAAGGCGCGCGATGCCGCGCTGCCGGTGATGATGATCACCGGCCATGGCGACGTCGGCCTGGCGGTGCAGGCGATGAAGCAAGGCGCCTACGACTTCCTGGAGAAGCCCTTTGCCCCCGAGCGGCTGGTCGAGGTCGCGCGCCGCGCGCTCGAACAGCGCCGGCTCGCGCTCGAGGTCGCCGAACTGCGCGACCGGCTGGCGGGCCGCGAACGGCTCGAGGCGCGGCTGATCGGCGTGTCGCCGGCGATGGAGCGGCTGCGCCGGCTGATCGCGGATCTCGCCGACACCAGCGCCAACGTGCTGATCCACGGCGAGACCGGCACCGGCAAGGAACTGGTGGCGCGCTGCCTGCACGACGCCAGCACCCGCCACGCGCGCAACTTCGTGCCGATCAATTGCGGCGGACTGCCCGAGCAGCTGTTCGAGAGCGAGATCTTCGGGCACGAGGCCGGCTCCTTCACCGGCGCGGCCAAGCGCCGCATCGGCAAGATCGAACACGCCGAGGGCGGCACGCTGTTCCTCGACGAGATCGAGAGCATGCCGATGTCGATGCAGATCAAGCTGCTGCGCGTGCTGCAGGAGCGCGTGGTCGAGCGGCTCGGCTCCAACACGCCGGTGCCGGTCGACGCCCGCGTGGTGGCGGCGACCAAGGCCGACCTGAAGGCGCTGTCCGACGCCGGCCAGTTCCGCGCCGACCTCTACTACCGGCTCAACGTGATCACGCTGGAACTGCCGCCGCTGCGCGAACGGCGCGAGGACGTGCCGCTGCTGTTCGACCACTTCGTCGCGCAGGCGGCGCTGCGCTTCGAGCGCGATGCGCGGCCGGCCTCCCCCGCCGAATTGGCGCGGCTGGTCGCCTATCCGTGGCCGGGCAACGTGCGCGAGCTGCGCAATCTCGCCGAGCGGCATGTGCTGGGACTGGGCTGCAATCCCGAACAGGGCACGGAAGAGCCGGCGCTGTTGCCGCTGGCGCAGGCGGTGGAGCAGTTCGAGCGGGCGCTGATTGCCGATGCGCTGCGCCGGCATGAAGGGAACCTGAGCCGGGCCAGCGAGGCGCTGGGCGTGGCCAAGACGACGCTGTTCGACAAGGTCAGGAAGTACGGGCTGTAGGCGAAGGCAGCGGGGCCGTGCCGGCGCCCTGCCGGGCCGGTTCCGGCCCCGCTGCCTCTGTCCGCTAGCGAACAGAGCAGCGCCCGCCGCAACGGGGATACTCAGCGCAAAGCGCCGCGGCCACGATTCGCGGCACGATGCCCGGAGCGGCCGCACGGCGGCCGGCCCGGCCCGTTCCCTGCCAGGAAGCCCCGCGATGAAGCCCGATCCCAGATCCTGCGCCGGCATGTCGAGCCACCGGTCGCCGTTCGAGAGGACCGTGCTGACGCGCGGCAAGGCGACCCTGATCACCTATATGGGCGCCGGCGATTCGCACCCGACGCTGGTGCTGTGCCAGGTCGAGCGCCTGCGCGAAAGCGACCTCGAGCCGCTCGAGAAGCTGCAGTCGTTCTGCACCGCGCGCCATGTGCTGTTCGCCGTCGTTGCGCCCGACGAGGCGGCGCGCGGCATGGCCGAGACCTTGCAGCGCTGGGGCATCATGGTGTTCCTGAAGGCGCCGACCGACGACGAAGTCGAGGCCTTCGTCCGGGTGCAGCGATTGATGCGCCATCCGGCGGTGTGGGTGTAGCCCCCCGGTTTCTATTGGGTCGTTCCCGCGCAGGCGGGAACCCAGTGTCTCTGAACGCCGCTGGATCCCCGCGTACGCGGGGACGACAGGTTTGCGTCTACGAACGATGGCGTCACGCCGCTACCCGGCGCGCGCCGCGCTGCATTTCGTCCTGCCGCATCAGCCAGCCATACAGATCGCGGGTATCGTCGGGCGTGGCGACCAGCTCCACGAAGCGCCCCGCATGGCGTGCACAGGCGGCGGCATGGAGCCAGCGCAGCGTCGAATAGTCTTCCAGCGCGAAGCCGACCGAATCGAACAGCGTGACATCCTCGACCGTGGTGCGGCCGGGGACCTCGCCGCTCAAAATCCGCCACAGTTCGATGACCGGGAAATCGGCCGGCATCTGCTGGATCTCGCCTTCGAGCCGCGACTGCGGCTCGTACTCGACCGCAACGCGCGCGCGCCGCAGCAGGGCCGGGGCCAGCTCAGTCTTGCCGGGGCAGTCGCCGCCGACCGCGTTGATATGGATGCCCGGCGCGATCTGCTCGTCGCGCAGGATCGTCGCGCGGGTCTTGTCGGCGGTCACGGTGGAGACGATGTGCGCGCCGGCCAGTGCCTCGTCGACCGACGCCACCGGCAGGATGTGCAGCGCGCCGCTATCGCTCAGGCCCGCCAGGTTGCGCCGCAGCTTGGCGGTCGCCGCCGGGTCGACATCGTAGGCGCGGATCTCGCGCACGCCCAGCATCGCGTGGAAGGCCAGCACCTGGAATTCGGCCTGCGCGCCATTGCCGATCAGCGCCATCGTCGTGGTGCCGTGCGGGGCCATGGCCCTGGCCGCCACCGCCGAGGTCGCCGCGGTGCGCAGCGCGGTGGCGAGCGTCATGTCGGCCAGCAGCACCGGAAAACCGGTCGACACCTCGGCCAGCGCGCCGAACGCCATCACGGTCGGCATCGCGTGCGCGGCGTTGCGCGGATGGCCGTTGACGTATTTGAACGCGTACTGCTCGCCATCAGTGACCGGCATCAGCTCGATCACGCCGACCGGGGAATGACTGGCCAGCCGGGCGGACTTCTCGAAGCGCTGCCAGCGCAGGAAGTCCTGCCGCACGTGTTCGGCCAGTTGCCGCAGTGCGGTCGGCACGCCGATGCTGCGCACCAGGGCCGCGACTGCCGTCGCGTCCAGGAAGCGGGTCATCGCGGTTTCCTTCATCGTCGTCTCCTCGTCGGTATGCTCTGAAGCGGTGTGCGTGCGTCAGGCTGCGGCGACCGTGGCCTGCCCGCCCGCTGCTTCGTCGCCGGCTACGCCGCTCCCTTGCTGCAGTCCACTGCTGCGATCGAGCCGCAGCGTCATGCAATAGGCGCCACCGCCCGACAGCATGAACGGCGCGAGATCGACCTCCTGCACGCGATAGCCGCGCTTGCCCAGCGCATCGCGCAGCCGCGGCGTGGTGCGCGCCATCACGATGCGGTCGTGCAGATTGACCGCATTGACGCTGAAGTGCCGCAGATCGTCGGCGCTCGCCTCGATGCGCTGGCTGGCCGGCAGGCGCGCGTGCAGCTCGCGCAGCGAGGCCTCGGTGAAGGCCGGCGGGTAGTACAGGATCTCGCCGCCGGCCAGCGGGCAGAAGCAGACGTCCAGGTGGTAGCTCTGCGCGGTGGCCAGTTCCAGCGCGACGACCTCGCGGCCGAAGTACGCGCTCACCGCGTCGGCCGCGCAGCGCGCCGAACGCTGGCCGAAGCCGGCCCAGAAGTGGCCGCGCACCGCGTCCCAGATGCAATCGCCCGCACCCTCCTGGTAGCAGCCGTCGGCCAGCGCCGCGACCTCGTCGAGCAGGCCGCGCTCGCGCAGCCCGGCAAAGATCCGCGCGAACGGCGCCTCCTCGCCCTGCCGCTGCGGATAGCGGAAGCGCGCCAGCAGCGCGCGGCCGTCGAGCACCACCGCGGCATTGGCAGGGAACACCATGTCGGGCAGGCCGGGCTCGCCGGCCACGACCTCGACCGCGAAGCCGGCCGCATGCAGCGCGTCGCCGAGCTCGGCGAAGGCCCGCAGCGCGCCGCGATGCATGCCATGCGGATCGGCGGCCCAGCGCAGCGGGTCCATCCATGGATTGATGCTGTACGACACGTCGTAGTGGGTCGGCTCGACGAGCAGGATGGTGGGTTCGGTGATCACGCCGGCGCTCCTTCCATTTCGGGTTGTTGTCAGTTGTTGTCGGAATGGATTGTGGTGCACATGGACGCCAGCGGATAGCGCACAAAATGCGCAAAAAGCGCGGTGACCATGACAGAATGCCGGCACGGGCTGGCGTTATGCCAACTCCCTTTTTCCGCACCAACAGCGAGCCGCCATGGACGACATCGACCGCCAGTTGCTGGCGCTGCTGCGCGACAATGCGCGCACCCCGACCACCGCGCTGGCCAAGGCGCTGCGGCTGTCGCGCGCGACCGTGCAGAACCGGATCGACAAGCTGCAGGAGGCTGGCGTGATCGTCGGCTATACCGTGCGGCTCAAGCCCGAGGCGGAGCCGCATCGCATCCGCGCGCTGACGACGATTGCGGTGGAAGGCAACCGCATCGGCAAGGTGCTGCAGGCGCTGCGGGGCGAGCCGAACGTGCAGACGGTGCATACGACCAACGGGCGCTGGGACATCATCGCGGAGCTGCGCGCCGACACGCTGGAGGCCTTCGACCGGACGCTGGACCGGATCCGGCTGATCGACGGGATCGCGGCGACGGAGACGAGCATCCTGCTGTCGACGTACAAGCTGTGAGGGCGGTCGAAGGTGGATGGGCTGGCGATTGGAGCTGCCCTCTCCCCCGTGATGGGCGGAGGAACAAGGATGGAAGAAGGAAAGCACCGTCCGACATTCGACAGCGATGTACGGCGCCGTGATTCCAAAGCCACATTTCGAAATTCCGATATATTGACGTGTTTCCCGCCCACGAGGCGGGCAGTGGGAGATCTGTTCGAATGACGTCCGGCAATCCGGTTGAGAAGTCGATGGAGCGGGTCCCGCCGGGCCCTGCCGTCACCGACCGCGCGGAGCTGGACCGGCTGGTGGCCTGCGAACATTGCGATGCGGTCTACCGCCGCATGGTGCTCGGCCCCGGCGAGCGCGCGCAGTGCCTGCGCTGCGGCGGCGAGCTGTACCACGAGAGCCGGCGCGCCTATCGGCGGCTGCTGCCGCTGGTGCTGACCGCGCTGATCCTGTTCGTCGTATCCAACGCCTATCCGATCGTCGAGATGGACCTGCAGGGCGTGCGCACCCAGACCACGCTGTGGGGCGCGGTGCAGGCGCTGCATGCCGACAACATGACGCTGGTGGCACTGCTGGTGTTCGCCACCACCATCGTGTTCCCGCTGACCGAGATGCTGATGATGGCCTATCTGCTGGTCCCGCTGATGCGCGGCACCGTCCCCCCGGGCTTCGAACGGATCATGCGCGGCATCCGCCAGACCCGCCCTTGGGGCATGCTCGAGGTCTTCATGATGGGCGTGCTGGTCACGCTGGTGAAGCTGTCGACGATGGCCCAGGTGCTGCCCGGCGTCGCGCTGTGGTCGTTCGGCGCGCTGGTGATCGTGCTGGCGACGATGCTGACCTACGATCCGCGCGACCTGTGGCGCCACGCCGAGCGGCGCCAGGAGGCCGGCCAGCGATGAACCCAGCCGATCCCAAACCCTCGGCGCGCCAGCGCGCGCTGCGCCGCTCGCGCGAGGTGGTCGCCGGCGTGGTGCACGAGCTGGCCGACGACGACGAGCGCACGCCGCTGCCGGAGGTGCCCACCGCGACGTCGATGGGCCTGCTGTCCTGCCATGCCTGCGACGCGCTCAGTCCGCTCGACCAGGAAGGCGAGCCGTGCCGCCGCTGCGGCGCGACGCTGCACCATCGCAAGCCGGCCAGCCTGTCGCGGACTTGGGCCTTTCTGCTGGCGGCCTACATTCTGTACATTCCGGCCAACGTGCTGCCGATCATGATCACCCGCTCGATCCTCGGCACGCAGGAGGACACGATCCTGTCGGGGATCATCTATCTGTGGGTGTCGGGCTCGCGCATGCTCGCCATCGTGGTGCTGATCGCCAGCATCGTGGTGCCGCTGCTGAAGATGATGATCCTGACCTTCCTGCTGCTGTCGGTGCATCTGCGCTCGACCTGGCGGCTGCGGCAGCAGACGAAGCTGTACGGTCTGGTCGAGCTGATCGGCCGCTGGTCGATGCTCGATATCTTCGTGGTGGCGCTGCTGGCCGCGCTGGTGCGCGCGGGCGCGCTGGCGCAGGTCGACCCGGGCACCGGCGCGGCGGCGTTCGGCATGGTGGTGGTGCTGACCATGCTGGCCTCGCTGTCGTTCGACCCGCGGCTGCTGTGGGATGCGCACGACCACGTGGACGGTCACGCGAACGACCACGGGGAAGGAGAGGTGCCCGGCGGTGCGGCCCCTGCTGCGGCACGGGCGAACCACTAAGCCGCCGAGACGGCTACCGAATACCGGCACCGATCCGAACACCGAACCGATCACCGAACTGATCACCGAACCGATCACCCATACCGAACACCGACGTACGCTGGACTTTTTTCGATGCCCGATCCGGACAACCTTTCCTCCTCCCCTCCTCCGCCGCAGCCGCCGCAGCCCCGGGAGCCGGCGCGCCGGCGCCGCGCGCGCTGGCTGCCGTCGGTGGTCTGGCTGATCCCCATCGTCGCCGCCGTGGTCGGGCTGTCGCTGCTGTTCCATACGCTGTCGCAGCGCGGCCCCGAGATCCAGGTGACCTTCCGCACCGCCGAGGGGCTGGCCCCGGGCAAGACGCCGGTGCGCTACAAGGACGTCGATATCGGCCTGGTCAAGCAGGTACGGCTGGCGCCGGACCGCTCGCATGTTGTCGCGACCATCGACCTGTCCAAGGACGCGGAGAACTTCGCGGTCAAGGACACGCGCTTCTGGGTGGTGCGCCCGCGGCTGGCCGTCAGCGGCGTGTCGGGACTGGAGACGCTGCTGTCCGGCTCCTATGTCGGCGTCGATGCCGGCAAGTCCGAGGAAACCCAGCGCGAGTTCGTCGGCCTGGAAACCCCGCCGGTCGTCACGACCGACTCGTCGGGCAAGCAGTTCGTGCTGCGCGCCGCCGACCTCGGCTCGCTCGACATCGGTTCGCCGGTCTACTACCGGCGCGTGCAGGTCGGCCAGGTGGTCGCCTACCAGCTGGAACCGGCCGGTCGCGACATCACGCTGCGGGTCTTCATCAACAAGCCCTACGACGAACTGGTCACCGCGGACACGCGCTTCTGGCATGCCAGCGGCGTCGACCTGAAGCTCGATGCAGGCGGCTTCAAGCTCAATACGCAGTCGCTGGTGACGATGCTGCTCGGCGGGGTCGCCTTCCAGGCGCCGCCCAATTCGTACGTGACCGAGGCCGCCAAGGAGAACACGCAGTTCCTGCTGGCCGGCGACCAGGCCGACGCGATGAAGGAGCCGGAGGAGCTCGCGCCGACGCTGGCGGTGTTGAACTTCGAGCAATCGGTGCGCGGCCTCGCCCCGGGCGCGCCGGTGGACTTCCGCGGCGTGGTGGTCGGCCAGGTACGGTCGATCGGCATCGACTACGTGCGCGAAACCCGGTCGTTCCGGCTGCCGGTCGTGGTCGAGCTCTATCCGTCGCGGATGGGCTTCCGCGAGCGTGACCTGGCCGACCGCGAACGCGCACGCCAGCTGATGCTGGGGCTGATCGAGCGCGGCCTGCGCGCCCAGCTGCGCACCGGCAACCTGCTGACCGGTCAGCTGTACGTGGCGCTCGACTTCTTCCCCAACGCCAAGCCGGTCAAGGCGCCGCCCGATACGGCGATCGCCGAGCTGCCGACCATGCCGGGCGCGCTCGACGAACTGCAGGCCAAGCTGGGCAGCATCGTCGGCAAGATCGAGAAGGTGCCGTTCGACCAGATCGGCCAGGATCTGCGCAAGACCGTCGCGCAGCTGAACACCACGCTGGCCAGCGCCGACAAGCTGGTCGCGCAGCTGCAGGGCGACGTCGCGCCGGAAGTGCTGGCGGCGCTGCAGGATGCGCGCCGCACGATCCAGTCGGCCAACGGCACGCTGTCGTCCGACGCGCCGCTGCAGCAGGACACGCGCCGCATGCTGCAGGAGCTGACGCGCACCGCGGTCTCGCTGCGCACGCTGACCGACTATCTCGAACGCCATCCCGAAGCGCTGCTGCGCGGCAAGACGGAGACTCAACGATGAAGGGCCCGCTAATCCTGTCCCGCCGGCTGCGCGCCGCGATGTTTGCCACGGCCTGCGCCGGCACGCTGCTGCTGGGCGGCTGCGCGTCGTCGTCGGAGCCGCGCTATTACACGCTGGCGCATGGCGCCGAGGCGGGCGCCGCACTGCCCGCCACCGCGGTGCCAGGCGCTGCCGCCTTGCCCGCAGCGGCCACCTCCACCAGCCAGCCGCTGTGGATCGAGGTCGCGCCGGCGCGCGTGCCCGAGCGGCTGAACCGCCAGCAGATCGTCATCGGCGGCGCAGACGGCCGGGTGACGCCGC
>NZ_AMPR02000028.1:0-13566 GCF_000307735.3 Cupriavidus sp. HPC(L)
CGGCGCCGGCGATCCTGGCCGGCCTCGCGGTCGCCGCGGCGGCCTGCGTGGTGGACCTGCGCCTGACGCCGAAACGGCTGACGCCGGGCTTCGAGCGGCGGCTGTCGCCGTGGTCGCTGGCGCTGGTCTATGTCGCCTTCGGGCTCGCGCTGCCGCTGGTCACGCTATGCCGGCCGCGCCAGCAGCAGGATGCAAGAGCCATTCCGGCCGCCAATGGGTCGGTAGCCGACGGCTGAAAAGCAAAGCGGGCCCGAAGGCCCGCTTTGTATAGCGACAAGCAGCTCGCGTTCCCGCGCAGGCGGGACCCAGCGTCTTTGAAAGTCACTGGGTCCCCGCCTGCGCGGGGACGACAGACATCCGACGGGTGCGCGTGGGAATTTCGCTACCACGGCGCGTTCTTACACGGGCTTGCAGAATTGCCACGCCGCAAGCGGCGCGGCGGCAAGACGGGTAAGAAGCTACATCGCCGGCGCCGGCCGCCCCTGTCGTCAGATCACGCCCTGCGCCAGCATGGCGTCGGCCACCTTGACGAAACCGGCGATATTGGCGCCTTCGACATAGTTGACGTAGCCGTCGTCCTTGCGTCCGTGGTTGATGCAGTTCTGATGGATGTCCTTCATGATGAAGTGCAGCTTCGCGTCGACCTCGGCGTGATGCCACGACAGCCGCATCGCGTTCTGCGACATCTCCAGCCCCGACGTCGCGACACCGCCGGCATTGCTGGCCTTGCCCGGCGCGTACAGGATGCGCGCGGCCAGGAAATGGTCCACCGCCTCCAGCGTCGACGGCATGTTGGCGCCCTCGGCCACGCAGAACACGCCATTGGCCAGCAGCCGCCTGGCATCCTCGCCATCGAGCTCGTTCTGCGTCGCGCACGGCAGCGCGATATCGGCCGGCACATGCCACGGCGTGCGGCCGGCCTCGAAGCGCAAGCCCTCGCGCTCGGCGAAGTCCGACAGACGACCCCGCTCCTCGTTCTTGAATTCCATCAGCGCGGCCAGCTGCTCGTCGTTCATGCCTTCCGGATAGTGCAGCACGCCGCCCGAATCGGACACCGTCAGCACCTTGGCGCCCAGTTCGATCGCCTTCTGCGCGGCGTATTGCGCGACGTTGCCGGAGCCGGAGATCAGCACGCGCTGGCCGTCGAAGTCGCGCCCGCTCCGGTGCAGCATCTCCTGCGCGAAATAGACGGTGCCGTAGCCGGTGGCCTCGGGACGCATCAGGCTGCCGCCGAAGGCCAGGCCCTTGCCGGTGAAGACGCAGGCGGACTGGTTCGACAGCTTCTTCATCATGCCGGCCATGAAGCCGACCTCGCGGCCGCCCACGCCGATATCGCCGGCCGGCACATCGGTGTCCGCGCCGAGATGGCGATACAGCTCGGTCATCAGCGCCTGGCAGAAGCGCATCACCTCGCCGTCCGACTTGCCCTTGGGATCGAAATCGGAACCGCCCTTGCCGCCGCCCATCGGCAGCGTCGTCAGCGCGTTCTTGAAGGTCTGCTCGAAGCCGAGGAACTTGAGCACCGACAGGTTGACGGTCGGATGGAAGCGCATGCCGCCCTTGTACGGGCCGATGGCCGAGCTGTGCTGCACGCGGAAGGCGCGGTTGACCTGCACCTTGCCCTGGTCGTCGGTCCATGCCACGCGGAACTGGATCACGCGCTCGGGCTCGACCAGCCGTTCCAGCAGGGCCTGGTCGGCGTAGCGCGGGTTGCGCTCGACGAACGGCCACAGGGTCATCATCACTTCCTTGACCGCCTGCTGGAACTCGGGCTGGTCAGGATCGCGCCGGGCCACGCCGGCAAGGAAGGCATCGAGGGTCGGAAGGCTCACGGCTGTCTCTGTCGATTTTCTTGAGTCGGAGCGCGACTTTAGCACCGAAACGGTGAATTTCGACAGTCAAAAGTGTTATGACCCTGAGCGAAAAAATGCGCACCCGTCCGTCCCGGGACCCGCTTCAGGCGATCAGCAGCGCCGGCCCGCGGCGCTTCAGGGCGTCGGCCAGCGGGGCCTCGGGGGCCATGTCGCTGATCAGATAGGCGGCCTTGTCGAAGTGCCTGACCTGCACGCCGGTATGGCGTCCGAACTTGGTATGGTCGGCCACCACGCAGGGCACGCTGGCCGACAGCAGCATCCGGCCGCGCAGCTCGGCCGCGGGCCGCGAATACTCGCTGACCTCGCCGTCGTTGCTGATGCCGCCGATGCCGATGAAGGCAAAGTCCGCGTGATAGCGCGACAGCTGCTCGACGGTGTCCCAGCCGTTGGTGGCGTCCTCGTTGTCCTGCAACTCGCCGCCGAGCATGACCACGCGGTTGCCGTTGCGGCGGCCGAGCAGCAGCGCGATCGACAGGTCGTTGGTATAGACCAGCAGGTTGTGGTGGCCCAGCAGCGCCTGCGCGACCGCATGCGTGGTGGTGCCGTAGTCGATGATCACCGAGGCGCCGTCGGGCACCAGCTCGGCGGCCCGTACCCCGATCGCGCGCTTGCCTTCGGCATTGACGGCCGCCCGCGTCTGCGTATCGGCCTCCGCGCGGTTCGGTGCCAGCGCCCCGCCATGGGTCAGCACCAGCAGGCCGCGCGCGGCCAGCGCATTGAGGTCGCGGCGAATGGTTTCGCGCGACACGTCGAGCTCGCCGACCAGCTGACTGATCTGCAGCGCGCCGCTGGCGGCAAGCTGGTCGAGGATGAATTTCTGCCGTTGTTCGGCCAGCACGGGCGCTCCGGGGCTTGTGGAAGGTGCGGGGATTTTAGCCGAGCGTTGTGACAGGCGGTGGTGGCAACGGCGCACGCCGCTTGCCCTCTCCCCCGCCCCTCTCCCGCTCGCGGGAGAGGGGAGAAAACCGCCGGGAGATCGATCGCGACACCTTACCCAACGCGATGCCTTACGTTCCGGCCGATTGTGCTCTCCCTCTCCCCCCTCTCCCCCCTCTACCGCGAGCGGGAGAGGCGAGAAAACCGCTGGAAATCGATCGCGACGCCTTACCCGACGCGACGCCTTACGTTCCGGCCGATTCTTTTTCTCCCTCTCCCCCTCAGGGGGAGAGGGCTGGGGAGAGGGGGTGGTTCCTTGCCGCCCGCCCCAGGCCCTCACCCCCACGGCATCGTGATCGACTTCAGGTTGGTGAAGCTCTTGATCGCCTCCTGCACCCCTTCCTTGTAGCCGAGCCCCGAGTCCTTGATGCCGCCGAACGGCGTCAGTTCGATGCGGTAGCCGGGCACCTCCCACAGATTGACCGTACCGACATGCAGCTCGTTGGCAAAGCGTGTGAAGTCCTCGATGCGGTTGGTGCAGATGCCCGACGACAAGCCGAAGGCCGTGCCGTTCGAGATGCGGATGGCCTCGTCGATGTCGCGGAACGTGATGATCGGCGAGACCGGGCCGAAGGTCTCCTCGCGCACCAGCGTCATCGCCGGATCGACGCGATCGACCACCGTCGGCGCATAGCGCGCGCCGTCGCGCTGGTTGCCGATCAGCAGCCGCGCGCCCTGCGCCACCGCCTCGTTGACGCGCGCCTCGAACAGCGCCGCGGCCTGGGCATCGATCACCGTGCCCATGTCGACGCCGCGGTCCATCGGGTTGCCGAATTTCCACGCCCGCGTCTTCTCGACCACCAGCTCGGTAAAGCGCGCGGCAACGGCCTGATGCACCAGCATGCGCTTGACCGCGGTACAGCGCTGGCCGGAGTTCTTGTACGAGCCCTGCACCGCGAGGTCGGAGGCGCGGTCAAGGTCGGCGTCGTCCATCACGATCAACGGATCGTTGCCGCCGAGCTCCAGCACCACGCGCTTGTAGCCGGCCTTGGCGGCGATGTATTTGCCGATCGCCACGCCGCCGGTGAAGGTGATCAGGTCCACTGCCGGATGCGTGATCAGCTCGTCCGCGATCTCTGCCGGATCGCCGGTCAGCACCTGCAGCATCTGCGGCGGCAAGCCGGCCTCGACCAGCAGATCGGCCAGGTAGTACGCGGACAGCGGCACCTTCTCGGACGGCTTGAGCACCATCCGGTTGTTGGTGGCGATCGACGGCGCGACCTTGTGCGCGACCTGGTTCATCGGATGGTTGAACGGCGTGATCGCGGTGATCACGCCCAGCAGCGGCTCGCGCTGCGTCATCACGCGGCGCTTCTTGCCGTGCGGTGTCAGGTCGCACGAGAACATCTGGCCGTCGTCGCGCAGCGCCTCGTTGGCGGCGAAGTTCAGCACGTCGGCGACGCGGCCAATCTCGTACAGCGAATCTTTCTTCGACAGGCCGGACTCGAGCGTGATCAGGTCCGAGGCCGGCTCGGTGCGCTCGCGCAGCAGCGCGGCGGCGCGATCGAGGATCGCGGCGCGCTCGTAGCGGGTCAGCGTCGAGCGATAGGCGCGCGCGACTGCGTAGGCGCGCCGCACGTCCTCGACGGTCGCCTTCGGCACCGTGCCGACCAGCGTGCCGTCGTAGGGATTGCGCACTTCGATGACGCGGTCGCGCACGACCTTCTCGCCGTCGATGCGCAGCGCCTCGGCGCGGAAGTGCGGGCTGACCTGGGCGGCGGGGAACTGTGGGGCGTTCATGTTCGGGGCTCCGTGGGTGCGGGCGGGATCGTCGCGACCCCGGCGAGATGCGGGCGGATCAATGCAGATGATTGAGCGCGACGTCGAAGATGTCGAAATTGCGCAGCACCGCCTTGCCAGGAATGCCGGCGGTCGGGCGGTTGAACAGCAGCGGCACGGTCTGCTCCGACACGCCGCCGTGCGAGCGCAGCGGCGCGTCCAGCCCGCTCAGGTCGTGGCGGCTGCGGCTGGTTCCCAGCACCACATGCTTGCCGCTGATCACGACCAGATCGCCGACGCGATCGGGCGGCAGCTCGAAGCGCGCGCAGGCCTCGGCGTTGTCGAGCACGGCATCGACGCCCTCGATATCGCCTAGCTTGGCCTTCAACGCGGCGGCGGCGCCGGCGTCCGCATCGTCGGGCAGATAGACGGTCGCATACGAACCGAGCGCGCCGTGGTGGACGACATAGGGATCGGTGATCGGCAGGATCACGCGCGCGCCGCCCTGCTCCACGCCGCGGCCGAGCCAGGCATCGAGCCGGTCCTGCAGGAAGACCACGTTCGGAGCCTTGGTCCGGGCGTCGTGCTTGGCATTCATGCCGTGATCGGCGGTCAGCGCGACCACGCAGCCCAGCGCGTCGAGCCGCGCCAGATAGCGGTCCATCATCGCGTAGAAGGCGTTGGCGCCGTCCGACCCGGGGGCGAACTTGTGCTGGATATAGTCGGTCGTCGACAGATACATCAGGTCGGGGCGCCGCGTCTCGATCAGGCGCACGCCGGCGGCGAACACGAATTCGGACAGCTGGGCGCTGTAGACGCTGGGCACCGGCATGCCGACCAGTTCCAGCACATTGTCGATGCCATTCTCTTCCACGCTCGCCTGGTCGGCCTTCTCCGACGAGAAACAGATGCCCCGCAGCCCATGGCCCAGCAGCCGGCGCAGCTTGTCCTTGGCGGTGACCACCGCGACGCTGGCGCCCGCCTCGGCGAAGGCCGCGAGGATGGTGCCGGCGCGCAGGTACTTCGGGTCATTCATCATCACCTCCTCGCCGCGGCCGCCATTGGCCGTGCGATCGAAGAAGTAGTTGCCGCAGATGCCGTGCACCGACGGCGGCGCGCCGCAGACGATCGACAGGTTGTTCGGATTGGTGAAGGTCGGCACCACGCAGGCGCCGCGGAACGCCGCGCCCTCGGCCAGCAGCCGCTTCAGATACGGCGCGCTGCCGCTGGCGGCGGCCGCTTCCAGATAGTCGAACTCGCAGCCGTCGACGCAGACCACGACGACGGGCTGCTGCATCCATCGGTAGGTGCGCTGGTTGACGGTCACGGCGGGCTTGCCGGGCGAGGAGTCGGAGCGAGGGGCGGGCATGTCGGTGGTCCTGGACGGAGGAAGCTAAGGGTCGGACGACGCCCGGCAGGGACCGGGCGCCGCCAGCCGGTGATCAATTCAGGCGGAGCCTGCAGGCGTGTCGGCCGGCGCCGCCGTGTCGGCTCCGGCCTGGCCCTGCACCGCCGCGTGCAGCCGGGCGCGGCCGCGTTCGACGTGTTCGCGCATCAGCCGGCCGGCAAGCTCCGGATCGCGCGACGCGATCGCCGAGACGATGTCGCGATGCTCCCGGGTCGAGGCCGGCATCGCGGTCGGCGCGGCGGACAGCGCCTCGCGGCGATACAGCGTCAATTCCTTGACCAGGCGTCGATAGGTCTCGAGCAGCTTGCCATTGCCGGCCAGTTCGACCATGCGATCGTGGAAGGCGAAGTTCAGCCGGGCATAGTCGTCGAGGTCGCGCGCCGCGCTGGCGGCGCCCAGCGCCTCGATCATCGCGCGCAGCTCACGCAGCGCTTCGGGCGTGATGCGCTGCGCCAGCTGCCGGCCGACGTATTCGTCCAGCACGGCACGCAACGCATAGATTTCGTCGGCCTCCTGCAGCGACACCGAGCGCACGAACACGCCGCGGTTCTTTTCGGTACGCAGCAGCCCGGCTTGCTCGAGCGCGCGAAAGGCCTCGCGCACCGGGCCGCGCGACACGTTGAGCTCGCTGGCCAGCTCGATCTCGTTGAGCTTGTCGCCCGGGGCGAGCTCGCCCGCGGTGATGCGCCGCTCCAGCTCCCGCTGCACCAGCGAGGTCAGCGACTGGCTCTGCAGGATCTCGATTTCGCTGGACAGCGGCGCTTGGCGGGACATGAACACTCCTGACTTGCTGGGGATGGCGTTGCACGCGGCGCAGGGCGTTTCAGCGGTCCGCCAAGACCGGCCGGCGTGCGTGCATTTGCTGGTTGCGATTAAAGCAAGCGGTTTGTATATTGTCAACAAACCAAGACGCCGCGGAGCACTGGATCGGAGAAAAAAGCGCGGCTCCGTATGGGCATATGTCTTGCAGGTGTTGCTACACAAGGGTTTCGCGGTGATTCAAGGTGGTGCATGGCTTCGTGTGGCACTGCACGTAATTCACCAAATTGACACAACATGGCACATACAATGCCGCAAGGAGCCCCACAATGAGAACCGCCATGACACTTGCCAAGCAAGCCCTCGCCGCCACGGCCGCCCTTGTTCTGACCGGCGCCGCGTTCGCGCAGAAGACCACGCTGACCGTCTACACCGCCTGGGAAATCGAGACGCTGAAGCCCTACGCCGAGGGCTTCGCCAAGGTCGCCCCTGATATCGAACTGAAGTACGTGCGCGACTCGACCGGCGTGATCACCGCCAAGGCGCTCGCCGAAAAGGCCAACCCGCAGGCCGACGTGATCGCCGGCCTCGCCGCCTCGAGCCTGGAGTTGCTCAAGCAGGAAGGCATGCTCCAGCCCTATACGCCGAAGGGCTTCGAACGGCTGACGCGCGACTACAGCGACAAGGCGACGCCGCCCTCGTGGGTCGGCCTCGACGTCTGGGGCGCGACGGTGTGCTTCAACACCATCGAAGCGAAGAAGCGCAACCTGCCCAGGCCCGAGACCTGGCGCGATCTGGCCAAGCCGATCTACAAGGGCATGATCGTGATGCCCAACCCGGTCTCCTCTGGCACCGGCTTTCTCGACGTGACCGCGTGGCTGCAGCTGTTCGGCGAGCAGGAAGGCTGGAAGTACATGGATGCGCTGCACGAGAACATCGCCCAGTACACCCATTCCGGCTCGAAGCCGTGCAAGCAGGCCGGCGCCGGCGAATTCCCGATCGGCATCTCGTTCGAGTTGCGCGCGCACAAGACCAAGGCCGCCGGCGCGCCGATCGACATCATCTTCCCGCGCGAAGGACTGGGCTACGACATCGAGGCCGCGGCCATCGTCAAGGGCACCAGAAAGCAGGAGGCCGCGCAGCGCTATCTGGACTGGCTGGCCAGCAAGGAAGCCAACGAGCTGTTCGCGCGCGACTGGGCGATCGTGGCCTACCCCGGCGTGGCCCGCAAGATCGACACGATTCCGGCCGGCTACGAAAAGATGCTGGTCAAGAACGACTTCGGCTACATCGCGAAGAACCGAGAGCGCGTGCTGACCGAATGGCAGAAGCGCTACAGCGCCAAGGCCGAAAAGCAGTAAGCAGCGTCCGGTCTTCCGGCGCTCGTCGTCCCCGCGAAAGCGGGGACCCAGCGACTCTCGGAGACGCTGGATTCCCGCCTGCGCGGGAACGACGCAAAGCACGCGCTCGTCGCGAGCCGCCACCGCCCGCAACCGACCCGATGGAGCCCACATCCATGTCCACGTCCCCCAGCAGGCACGATAGCTATCTGAGCCTCAAAGGCATCCACAAGCGGTTCGGCGGTGCCGACGGCTTCACCGCGCTGCGACATGTCGACCTCGACGTGCGCGAGGGCGAGCTGCTGTGTTTCCTCGGCCCGTCCGGCTGCGGCAAGACCACGCTGCTGCGGATCATCGCCGGCCTCGAATCGCAGACCGCCGGCACCATCATGCAGGCGGGGCGTGATATCTCGACGCTGCCGCCGATGGAGCGCGACTACGGCATCGTGTTCCAGTCGTATGCGCTGTTCCCCAACCTGACGGTCGCGGACAACGTCGCCTACGGGCTGGTCAACCGGCGCATGCCGCGCGAGCAGCAGCGTGCGCGCGTGGCCGAACTGCTGACCCTGGTCGGCCTGCCCGAGCGCGGCGCGCAATATCCCGGCCAGCTGTCGGGCGGGCAGCAGCAGCGCGTGGCGATCGCGCGGGCGCTGGCGACCTCGCCCGGCCTGCTGCTGCTCGACGAGCCGCTGTCCGCGCTCGACGCGCGCGTGCGGGTGCGGCTACGCAGCGAGATTCGCGCGCTACAGCAGCGGCTGAACATCACCACGATCCTGGTCACGCACGACCAGGAAGAAGCGCTGTCGATGGCGGACCGCATCGTCGTGATGAACCACGGCGCGATCGAGCAGATCGGCACGCCGGCGCAGATCTACCAGCGCCCGGCCACGCCGTTCGCGGCGGACTTCGTCGGCAAGACCAATATGCTGCCCGCGACGGTAGACAGCGACGGCCATCTGCGGCTGGGCGAACGGCGCCTGCAATGCATCGCGCCGCCGGGCTGCGGTACCGATGACACCGTGCAGGTCTTCTTCCGGCCAGAGGATGTCTGCGTGCGCGGCTGCGACCAGCAGGGCGAAAACGTGCTCGACGCCACCGTCGACAAGATCGAGTTTCTCGGCGCGTTCTCGCGGCTGACGCTGAAGCTGGCCGACGGTGGCGCCACCGCGGCGCCGCTCTATGCCGACCTGTCGCTCAACGACTTGCACGAACTGCGTCCCAGCGCCGGCGATCCGCTGCGCCTGGCCATTCCCGCCGACCGCCTGCGAGTGTTCCGCCAGCCATGAGCCTGCTCCTGTCGAAGGCGCCCGCGCCGCCTGTCACGCCGCTATCCCCCGCTTTCGCGCCCGGCACCGTCCTCGGCACGGTCCGTACGCACTGGACCGACCGCATCGCGCACGCGCTGCTGTGCGCCGCCGCGCTGGCGCTGCTGTGCTTCGTGCTGGCGCCGATCGTGATGATCCTCGCCAAGAGCGTGCAGAACCGCGACGGCACGCTGGCCGGCATCGCGCATTTCCGCGCATACCTGGCCACGCCGGCGCTGTGGCACTCGGTCTGGAACAGCGTCTGGGTATCGGCGCTGGCCACCGCCATCACGGTGCCGCTGGCCTTTACCTTCGCCTATGCGCTGACGCGCAGCCGCATCGGCGCCAAGGGCCTGCTGCGCAATCTCGCGCTGATTCCGCTGCTGGCACCGTCGCTGCTGGCCGCAATCTCCTTCATCTTCTGGTTCGGCAACCAGGGACTGCTCAAGTCCTATATGGGCGGCGTGCAGATCTACGGGCCGCTCGGCGTGGTCGGCGCGCTGGTGTTCGCCACCTTCCCGCATGCGCTGATGATCCTGATCACGGCGCTGTCGCTGACCGATGCCAGGCTGTACGAAGCGGCCGATGCGCTGGGCACGTCGACCGTCCGCAAGTTCCTCACGATCACGATCCCCGCCGCGCGCTATGGCCTGATCAGTGCCTCGATGGTGGTATTCACCTATGCGATCTCCGACTTCGGCATCCCGAAGGTGATTGGCGGCAACTTCCCCATGCTGGCCACCGACATCTACAAGCTGGTGATCGGCATGCAGGACTTCTCGCGGGGCGCGGTGGTCGCGCTGATGCTGCTGGTGCCGGTACTGATCACCTACTGCATCGACGCGCGGGTGCAGCGCCGCCAGATGGCACAGATGTCGGCCCGCTCGGTGCCCTACGTGCCGCGTCGCAGCCGCCGTTTCGATGCCGCGATGGCGACGTTCTGCTGGATGGTCGCCGCACTGATGGTTGCCGTGATGGGCATGGCGGTCTACGCGTCGTTCGTCAAGCTGTGGCCCTATGACTTCTCGCTGTCGCTGAACCACTACCGGCTCGGACTGGTGGAAGGCGGCGTCGTCGCTTCGTACTTCAACAGCCTGAAGCTGGCGCTGGCCTGCGCGCTGGTCGGTCCGGTCTTCATCTTCACCACCGCCTATCTGTTGGAGAAGACCCGTGGCCTGCAGTGGCTGCGCGGCTTCGTGCGGCTGATGGCGGTGCTGCCAATGGGCGTGCCGGGGCTGGTGCTCGGGCTGGGCTACATCTTCTTCTTCGTGCCGGCCGCCAATCCGCTCCATGTCCTGTACCAGACGCTGGGCATGCTGGTGCTGGTGACGATCGTCCATTACTACGCGTCGTGCCATCTGACCGCGGTGACGGCGCTCAAGCAGCTCGACGGCGAGTTCGAGGCCGTCTCCGCCTCGCTGAAGGTGCCGTTCTACACCACCTTCCTGCGCGTGACCGTGCCGGCCTGCCTGCCCGCGATCGTCGAGATCTCGCGCTACCTGTTCATCAACGCGATGACCACCGTGTCGGCGGTGGTGTTCCTGTACGGCGCCGATACCAAGCTGGCCTCGGTCGAGATCGTCAACCTCGACGAATCCGGCGATATCGGCCCGGCCGCGGCGATGGCGACGCTGGTCGTGCTGACCTGCGCCGCCGCCTGCCTGGCGTACCACGGCCTGCAGCGCTGGCTCGAGCGCCGCACACAGGCATGGCGCGGCGCCGGTGATCGCGACTGAGCCCTCGGCGGCAAACCACGACAAACGATGACAAACGATTCCCGCTCCGCCACACCCTGCCAGGAGATTCGACCATGATTCGCGGCAACGACCCCATTCTGCTGACGCCCGGCCCCCTGACCACCTCGCTCGCGACCAAGCAAGCCATGCTGCGCGACTGGGGGTCGTGGGACGCCGCCTTCAACGCCATCACCGGCAGCCTGTGCGAGGATCTGATTCGCATCGTGCACGGCGAAGGCACCCATGTCTGCGTGCCGATGCAGGGCAGCGGCACGTTTTCCGTCGAAGCGGCGATTGCGAACGTGGTGCCGCGCGACGGCAAGGTGCTGGTGCCGCAGAACGGGGCCTATTGCCAGCGCATCCTGAAGATCTGCAAGGCGATCGGCCGCGCCGCGGTCGAACTGGCCATCCCGGAGGACCAGCCCGCCAGCGCGGCGGCCATCGAGGCCGCGCTGGCCGCCGACCCGTCGATCACCCATGTGGCGCAGGTCCATTGCGAGACCGGCGCCGGCGTGCTCAATCCCCTGCCGGAGATCGCGCAGCTGTGCGCGCGGCTCGGCAAGGGCCTGATTGTCGATGCGATGAGTTCGTTCGGCGCGATCGACATCGATGCGCGGACGATGCCGTTCGACGCGCTGGTGGCGGCCACCGGCAAATGCATCGAGGGCGTGCCCGGCATGGGCTTCGTGCTGGTCAGGAAGGACGTGCTGGAGGCCAGCCAGGGCAACAGCCATTCGCTGGCGCTCGATCTGTACGACCAGTACGCCTATATGCAGAAGACCACGCAGTGGCGTTTCACGCCGCCCACGCACGTGGTGGCCGCCTTCCGGGCGGCGCTGGACCAGTATCTGGCCGAGGGCGGGCAGGCTGTGCGTGGCGAGCGCTATCGCCGCAACTGCGCCGCGCTGGTCGATGGCATGCGCGAACTGGGCTTCCGCCCCTTCCTGCGTCCCGAGGTACAGGCGCCGATCATCGTGACGTTCCACGCGCCGGACGACCCGCGCTACGACTTCAAGACCTTCTATGCGAAGGTACGCGAGCGCGGCTATATCCTCTATCCTGGCAAGCTGACGCAGGTCGAGACCTTCCGCGTCGGCTGCATCGGGGCGATCGACGACAACGAAATGCGCAACGTGGTGTCGGCGATCGGGCTGACGCTGCAGGAGATGGGCATCGACATGGCGGCGCAGCTGGCCAAGGCGGCATGACCCTTCCCGCCGACTTCCACTGGATGGCGTTCGTCGCCGTGATGCTGTCCGCGGTGATGCACGCCTCCTGGAATGCGATCGTCAAGATCGGCGGCGACCGCCTGTCGTCGATGGCGCTGATCGACACGTTCTGCCTGCTGGCGGCGCTGCCCTTCCTGCTGCTGGTGCCGCTGCCCGCGCCGGCGGTCTGGCCCTTCCTGCTGGCGACGGTCTGCCTGGAGGTCGTCTACAAGCTGTCGCTGGTGGCCGCCTACAACCGCGGCGACTTCAGCCAGGCCTATCCGCTGATGCGCGGCTGCGCGCCGATGATGGTCGCGCTGCTGCTGCTCGCGATGGGCAGCGAGCGGCTCGGTCCCGGCGGCTACGCCGGCATCGCGCTGATCTGCTGCGGGCTGGTCAGCCTGGTGCGGTGGCGCACGCAATCGCCGCAGTTGATGGGGTTCGCGCTGCTGGCCGGCGCGTGCCTGGCGGGCGGCACCGTGATCGACGGCACCGCGGTCAAGCGCCACGGGCAGGTGTTCTCGTACATCGTCTGGCTGCAGACGCTGTCGCATCTGTTCATGCCGGGCTACGCGGCGGTCCGGCGCGGCCGCACGCTGCTGACGCTGCTGCGCACCGAGTGGAAGCGCGCGTGGATCGGCGGCATCAACCGGGTCGGCTCGTATGCGCTGATGCTGTGGGCGATGACGCTGGCGCCGGTCGCCAAGCTGGCCGCGCTGCGCGAATCGAGCGTGATCTTCGCCGCGCTGCTCGGCTACTTCCTGCTGCGCGAGCCGTTCGACCGGCGGCGACTACTGGCGACCGCGCTGGTGCTGGCGGGGATCGTGACGTTGCAGCTGGCGAGGTAGGACGTGGGAAATGGGGACGCTGCTGCCCTCTCCCCCACCCCTCTCCCGCAAGCGGGAGAGGGGAGCAAACCAGCGGCTTGACTTGGCTGCCGCCCTCTCCCCAACCCCTCTCCCGCAAGCGGGAGAGCGGAGCAAGCCGGTGGCGGGACGTGACTGCTGCGTGCGACTTGGCTGCTCTCTCCCGGGAGAGAGCAGCGAACTGGGGGCTTGACATGACTGCTACATCCGAACCCGGCACCCCTCTCCCGCGGGCGGGAGAGGGGTGGGGGAGAGGGCCGGCGCGTGCCCCTGCCCCCCGCCTGGCACCCCTGCCCCTTCCGGAAGTACAATCGCCTTGTCTCGTTTTCCGGAACGGAGGAATCGCTTTGAAAACCGCCACCACCGCCGCGGCGACTGCTCCGCGCGCGCGCGGGACCGCCAAGGCCGGCGCGGCC
>NZ_AMPR02000027.1:0-13622 GCF_000307735.3 Cupriavidus sp. HPC(L)
GACGTCGTGGAACCGGTCGCGCAGACACCGATGGAGGCCGCCGCCGCCGCGGCGCCGGCGCAGTTCCTGGTGGCCAGCTACAACATCCACGGCGGCATCGGCGTGGACGGACGTTTCCTGCCGAAGCGGATCGCCGGCGTGCTGTCGGAACTGCAGGCGGACATCGTCGCGCTGCAGGAGGTCGAATCGCGCAGCACCGGCTTCGACATGCTCGCTTATCTGCGCGACCAGACCGGCTATCACGCGATTCCCGGACCGACGCTGACCCGGCACGACGGCGAATACGGCAACGCGCTGCTGACGCGCTTTCCGCCGAGCCGGATCCGGCAGATCGATCTGAGCGTGGGCCGCCACGAACCGCGCGGCGCGATCGACGCGACGCTGAGCTGTCCCGACGGCGTCCATGCCGCCCCGCTGCGGGTGATCGCCACCCATCTGGGGCTATGGCCCGGCGAGCGGCGCATGCAGGTGCGCAGGCTGCTGACCTCGCTGGCCGAGCAGCCGGGGGTGCCCACCGTGCTGCTGGGGGACGTCAACGAATGGTTCCTGTGGGGTCGGCCGCTGCGCTGGCTGCACGCGTACTTCGACGGTGCGCCGCATGTGGCGACGTTCCCGTCGCGGATGCCGGTGCTGGCGCTGGACCGGCTCTGGTGTTGTCCGCGCTCGGTGCTGGCCTCGGTGTCGAGCCACCGCAGCGCGCTGGCACGGATCGCGTCGGACCACCTGCCGCTGCTGGCGCGGCTGCATGCGCGGCCGGCGGTGCCGGCGGCCGCGTCATCCGCGGCGGTGGCGGACGAGGAAGCCGACCTGGCGCGCCAGGCCGATCAGCCGTCGCGATAGGCGTCCAGGCGGTTGTACAGCGTCTTCAGGCTGATGCCGAGCGCCTGCGCCGCGCGGCGCTTGTCGCCGTCGAAGCGTGCCAGCGTCGCGAGGATCAGGCCGCGCTGCGCGTCGGCCAGCGTGGTGCCGATGCGTACGTTCAGCACGCCGTCGGCGGCGGTGGGCAACGGCGGCTGCGACGCGATGTTCGGGTTCGGCAGTTCGATCACGCGGTCGGCCAGGATGAAGGCGCGATAGACCGTGTTGCGCAGCTCGCGCACGTTGCCGGGCCAGCCGTACTGGCACAGCCGCTCGAGTGCGCTGGCCGAGAACACCTTGTCGGTGCCTTCGGCGGCGTTCAGCTCGGCCAGGAAGTGCCTGGCCAGCGGAACGATGTCCTCGCGCCGTTCGCGCAATGGCGGGATATGCAGCGGCACCACGGCGAGCCGGTACAGCAGGTCTTCACGCAGCACGCCGCTGCGCACGGCCTCGAGCGGATCGCGATTGGTCGCCGAGACGATGCGAACGTCGCAGACCACCTGGGCGTCGCCGCCGACGCGATGGAAGGTGCGCGTCTCCAGCACCCGCAGCAGCTTGATCTGCATGTCGGGCGCCATTTCGGAGACCTCGTCCAGGAACAGCGTGCCGCCGTGCGCCTGTTCGAAATAGCCGGCCTTCTGCTGCATCGCGCCGGTGAATCCACCTTTTTCGTGGCCGAACAGCTCCGATTCGATCAGCGTCGGAGCGATCGCGCCGCAGTTGACGGCGACGAAGGGTTTGCCGCGCCGGTTGCTGCGCTCATGTATCGCGCGGGCCACCAGTTCCTTGCCGGTACCGCTTTCGCCGACGGCCAGCATCGGCACATCGGTGGCCGCCACGCGGGGAATCTGCTCGAGCAGCCGGCGCATCGCCGGCGAGGTGCTGCGCCACAGGAGCGCAAAGTCGTCGCGCGCCGGCCCCTGGCCGCCGTCCTCGCGTGGGTGGTCCCGCGCGGATTCCCGATGGCGGGAGCGCGTCGTGTCCGGCAGATCGTTCGAGGTGCTGGTCGACATGTAGCGAAAGGCGGAGCGGAAAATAGAGACAGGCGGTCGGCGGACGGTGGTCGCGGGCGGCACGGCCAGCGGCAGACGCGCGCGATCCACGGCTTGGCGAGAGCCGCATTGCGGTTCGCGTAACGCAATGCTAGCTTGCGATCGCGCGGGCCACCATTGCAGTTTGTCCGACAAGCCGGTACGGCGCGGCCACCAGCGGATGTCAGACTAACACCGGTATGGCGGCGCCTGGCGCTTGCATAGAATGGGGTCTATTCAGGGCAGCAACGCCCGCCGCGGCGGCAACGGCCGCGGCGCCTGTCTCATTTCCACCATTCCGGTCAAGGGTTTCAGCGGCCGGCATCAGTCAAGCCTATGCCTCACATCCTGATCGTCGACGACGACGAGAACACCTGTGCAGCGCTGGCCGAGATCGCCGCGGCGGAGGGCTTCACCGCGGCCACCGCGGGCGACCTGCGCGAAGCGTGCCTGCAGATCGGCTGGCAGATGCCCGATGCGGTGCTGGCCGATCTGAAGCTGCCCGACGGCGACGGCAAGGATCTGTTCAACGAAGTCGGCTCGGCCGGCGTCGATATCATCCTGATGACCGGCTACGCCAGTGTCGAGAGCGCCGTCGAGGCGCTGCGCCTTGGCGCGACCGACTACCTGGTCAAGCCGATCAACGTGGCCCGCCTGCAGACGGTGCTCAAGCGCATCGCCACCACGGGCGATCTGAAGGCGGAGGTGCGCTCGCTGCGTGGCGAGCTGCGCCGCTACGGCCGCTTCGGCCGGCTGCTGGGCAGCTCGGAGGCGATGCAGGCGGTCTATGACCAGATCAGCAAGGTCGCGCCGACCGAGGCCACGGTGCTGCTGGTCGGCGAAAGCGGTACCGGCAAGGAGCTGGCCGCGCAGACGGTGCACGAGCTGTCGCCGCGCCGGCGCCAGCCCTTCCTCGCCGTCAACTGCGGCGCGATCTCGCCGAACCTGATCGAATCCGAGATGTTCGGCCACGAGCGCGGCAGCTTCACCGGCGCCGAGCGCCAGCACAAGGGCTATTTCGAGCGCGCGGCCGGCGGCACGTTGTTCCTCGACGAAATCACCGAGATGCCGATCGAGCTGCAGGTCAAGCTGCTGCGCGTGCTCGAGGCCGGCACTTTCATGCGTGTGGGGACCAATCGCGAGCTGCGCGCCGACGTGCGCGTGGTCGCGGCGACCAACCGCAATCCGGAGGAGGCGGTCGCCGAAGGCAAGCTGCGTGCGGACCTGTATCACCGCCTCAACGTGTTCCCGATCGAACTGCCGCCGCTGCGCACCCGCGGCGACGACGTGGCGCAGCTGGCCGGGGCCTTCCTCGATCAGCTCAACGCCGAACACGGCACGCAGCGCCGCTTCGGGCCGGACGTGCTGGCCAATTTGCGGCTGCATTCGTGGCCGGGCAATGTGCGCGAGCTGCGCAACTTCGTGCAGCGCGCCTTCATCATGGCCGAGGACGACGTCATCGCCGAATCGCCGGTGCCGTTGCAGGCTGCCGCCTCGCAGGTGCCCGCCACCGCGATCGTCACGGTGCCCGTCGGCATGTCGCTGGCGGACGCGGACCGCGAGCTGATCTTCGCCACGCTGGAGCAATGCGCCGGCGTCAAGAAGCACGCGGCGGAGATCCTCGGCATCAGCCTGAAGACGCTGTACAACCGGCTCGAGGAGTACGCGGCCGGCGGCAAGTTGCCGGAGTCGTTCAAGACCTCCGGCAATGGCGCCAACAGCGGAACCAACAGCGGCGCGCACGAGCGCCCGCCCGCCGCCAGCTGACCCTGCACGAGACTGTCCTGCCCGCCCCCCCACCACCGAAGCCTCGGGCTGGCCCGAGGTATGCTTCGGCTCGGAAATCCGGCCCACCGCAATGGCGCGGCGACCCTGAGATGACCCAAACCTCCATGTCCAAGCGACCTCTCCCCTCCAGCCGCGCCGATGCGGAAAACGGTGGCCAATCCGGTGGCCAGTCCGGCGGGGCGGGCACCGAACACTGGGTGCCGGCGACTGTCGATGCCACCTCGGAAGTCACGACGCTGATCGACCAGGTGTCGCACGATCTGCGCTCGGCGCTGAACGGCGTCCAGAGTTGGGCCTACGTGCTGGACCATTCGCTGGACGCGCCCACCGCGTCGGTGCAACGGGCACTGGCGGGCTTGCGTACCGCGATGCAGCAGCAGGTCGCGCTGATCCAGCATATGGAAGAGGCGGTGCGGTTGCTGGCTGACGAGGCCGAGCCGCAATGGCAGGCGGTCGATCTCGCGGCCGCGATGGCGCAGGCGATGGAGTCGGTCAAGCCGGCCGCCGAAGCGCGCCGCGTCACGCTGGCCGATGTGCTAGTGCACGAAGACCGCGGCGGCCGCGGCGATGTCCTCGTGCTGGCGGACCCGCGACGGCTCGAGCCGATGCTGCGCCATCTGGTGTTGCATTGCCTGAAACAGGCGCGCAACGGCGACACCATCGACGCGCATCTCGAACCGATGGACGACCAGGTGAAGCTGCGCCTCACCGAGAGCCGCGCGACATCCGATCGCATCAAGGAGCGCCTGTCGGTACTGTCCGAGTTTTTTCGGCGCGACGTGGGCAACGCCGGCGCCGCGCCGGCGCGCCAGAGTTCGGCGCTGCTGCTGGCGCGCCGCATGGCGGAGCTGCATGGCGCGACGCTGGGGGCTGAACCGTCGACCCAATGCGAGCAGGACGGCGACAGCGCCTGCATCGCGGTGACCTTTCCGCGCGTGCCGCCGGCGGCCGCGGCGGCAGGCCATGAGGCGCCGTTCGGTCCGTCCGCGGGTCCGGCCTGACGGAGACCGCAGGGCCTGACGCGCACCAGGTCCAGCGCTGTTTCCCGGCTGCTGGATCCGCCTTTTTTCCGCCCTTCGTCTGTCGTTTTCTCCCCTTCTTTTTTCCCGCCTTTCCCCCCTTTTCACACGCGCGCACCGGCCGCTCGCGACGCCAGTACTTTTTACGTGCGATGCACTTTGTGCAACGCCGAGTGCTGTCGTATGCGCCGCTTGCGCGCCGGTCCCGGCATCTTCGCTTCTGGCCCGTCGCTTGCATCTGTTTCGCTATTCCAAACGAGCAGGAGCCGATGATGCAGAAGGCCAAGACCGGGTCCGCACCCGCCCATGGATCCGCCGCGAAGTCTGCCTCCGCCAGCGCGGCAAAGCCGGGCAAGAAGGCCGACCGGCAGGACGACGTGAAACAGAGCGACGCCTGTACGTATCAGCAGGCGGTCGACGAATCGGTGGAGATGACCTTCCCGGCGAGCGACCCGATTTCACCGAGCGCCGCCATGCATGCCGAGAAGGAGACCAGTACCGACGTGGACGACACCGACTGGGAAATCGAACCGGGCAGCGCGCATCAGCCCGAGGGCACGCGTCCCGCGGCCGAGCGCAAGGGCGCCGCCGAGGGCGCCGCCGAGGGGGCCGCCAACGGGGCCGCCAAGGGGGCCGCCAAGTCTGCAACGAAATCCACGTCGAAGGCCAAGTCCTGATGCCAGCCTGGCTGGCGTCGCGACCGCCGAACGCCATGCCGAATTCGATTGCCGATCCATCGCTCGCCAAGCGGGTGTCTGCCAACCGATTCGAAGGAGCCAGCATGTCCCTGATCATCGCCGGACGCTTTGATACGTTCGCCCAGGCCGAGGCGGCGGCGGGCCAGTTGTTTGCCCGCGGTTTCGCCGAGGACGACGTGACCCTGTTCTTCGTCAATCCCCCGGGGCAGCACGGACGCTTCCCGCTCGGCGGCGACGTGGCGGTCGATGCGGGTACCCGCAAGGCAGGGGCGGGCGCGGGCCGCGGCATCGTGTTCGGCGCCATCGCCGGTGCCGTGATCGGCGCGGTGGCGCTGGCGCTGATGCAGGCCTCCGTGCTGGTGCTGGCGCTGGCCACGGGCCTGGGCGCCTACCTGGGTTCCCTGGTCGGCGCGCTATCGATGACGCGCGACCCCGACCGCGTCTCGAACGCGCCCGATCCCAATCGCCAGGTCAAGACCGAGCGCGATGCCGGCGTGCTGCTGGCCGTGCATGTCAATCCCGATACGCGCGAGACGGCCGCCGAGGTGTTGCGCCAGGCCGGCGCCAAGGACGTCGAGCGCGCCTACGGGCGCTGGAGCGAAGGCCGCTGGGTCGATTTCGACCCGCTCGCGCCGCCGGTACCGGCCAGCCGTCCGTGAGGCTTGCCGGTTCAATGCGAGCCGCGGCCGCGGCGATCAGGGGCGCGAGCGCGCCGTTGTGTCAACCGATAACCGAAGCAGGAGCCGCCAATGAATCCACTGGACAGAGACCCGCGCGATCCGCGAGACATCAGAGACCCACGCGATCCCCGCGATCCGCGTGACATGCGCGATCCCGCCGCGGCACGCGCGCCTGCCGGCGCGACCATCGTCGGCGACGTCGATACCAATGCGAGCGGGCCCGGCCCATTCGTGATGGCCGCCGATACCTTGGAAGGCAACAGCGTGATCGGACCGGCCGGCGAGGACCTCGGCACCATCGACCACATCATGCTCGACGTGCAGGGCGGCCGTGTCGCCTATGCGGTGCTGTCGTTCGGCGGCTTCCTCGGCATCGGCGAGAAGCTGTTCGCGGTGCCGTGGTCGGCGCTGACGCTCGACACGCGTCGCAAGTGTTTCGTGCTGGGGGTCGACAAGGACAAGCTGAAGGCCGCGCCCGGCTTCGACAAGGACCACTGGCCGGCGATGGCCGACCCCCAATGGGCGACCAGCATCCACCAGTACTACGGGACCTCGCCGTATTGGAAGGAGGACTCGTACGATCCGTGGGCATGATGGCCCGCCCGATGCCCCGGTTGAGGCCCCTTTGAGGCCCCTTGAGGCCCCATACCGTCTGCTGACCGTCGTTCCCGCGAGCGCGGGAACGACAGCGGTGGCCAACGACAGAGACCGCTATGCCCGCTTGCGCTGCGGGCTGCGCGATGCGCTGTCGCTGCCGGCGCGTTTGGCCGCGGTTTTCTTCGTGGACGACGACGCCTTGCCGGACTTGGCCGCACTCTTGCGGCTGCTTGCCGGCTTGGCCTCCTTTTCGTCCTTGGCCCCGGCTGATTTACGCGCGGTCTTGCGCGCGCCCGTGCTTCGCTTGCGCGGTGCTTTCTCTTCCTGCTGCTCGTCCTGCGCCTCGTCGCGTGGCTCGTCGCGTGGCTCGTTACGCCGCTCCCCGCGCGTACCGCCGCGATCGCCCCTGCGTTTGATGCTTTCCTTCAGCAGCGCCATCATGTCGATCACCTCGGCGGACTTGCGCGGTTCCTCGCCGCCTGGCTCGGCCGGCGTCAGCAGGTGGGTCTTGCCTTCGGCGATCTTCCCCTCGATGCGCTCCATCAGGTCGTCGCGATAGGTATCGCGATAGGCCTCCGGGTTCCAGTCCTCCTGCATGTCCTCGACCAGCCGGGTCGCCATCTCGATCTCGCGCGGGCTGACGCCCTGCTGCTTGCCGCTGCTCTTGGGCAGCTTCAGCTCGTCCATCGGCAGCACTTCCTCGGCCCAGCGCATGGTGTTGAGCACCAGCGCATCGCCGAGCACCAGCACCGCGGCCAGATGCTGGCGGTTGTGGATCACCACGAGGGCCAGCGCCGCGCGCCCGGTGCGGCGCAGCGTCTCGCGCAGCAACGCGTAGCCCTTCTCGCCGCGCCGGTCCGGCTCGAGATAGTAGGGCGTCTCGAAGTAGTACGGCGGGATCTGGTCGGCCTGCACGAAGCTGACGATATCGACGGTCTGCGTCGCCTCGACGTTGGCCTGGCGGAAGTCCTCCGGCGACAGCAGCACGTATTCGCCCTTCTCGTACTGATAGCCCTTGACGATATGGTCCTTGTCGACCGGCTTGCCGGTCTTCTTGTTGATGCGCTGGTAGCCGACCGGCGCCATGTCGCGCTCGTCGAGCCAGTCGAAGTCGAGCGCGTTGTCGCGCGCGGCCGCCTTCAGCACGACCGGGATGTTGACCAGGCCAAACGAAATGGCGCCTTTCCAGATGATGCGCGGCACTGGGCGGCTCCGGGTCAGGCCCGCTGCGGCGGAGGCGGCGGCACGTCGCCCGGCGGCGGATCGATGACGGGCTCGTGCGGATCGATCGGCGGCACCTCGGGTTCCGGCGTCCTGGGCGGCTGGTCCGGGGTTTGATCCGGTTCTGGCGTGGTATGCATTCGTTTCTCCGTGGAAGCGTTCGGACTGGCGGCCGCGCCGGTGCCGACCGGGTGCGCCAATGGCGAATGCAGCGGCGGCGGCGCACCACCGCCGGTCGTGGCATCCGAGCCGCCATCGCTGCGGCCATCGCCGCGGCATTCGTCGAGCAGGCGCGAGAGCACCTCCAGATCGACCGGCTTGGTCAGGTGGTCGTCGAAACCGGCGGCCTGCGTGCGCAGCTTGTCGCCGGGCTGGCCGTAGCCGGTCAGCGCGACCACCTTCATCGTCTGCAGCTCCGGTATCGCGCGCAGCCGCTGCGCGATCTCGAAGCCGTCCATGCCGGGCATGCCCAGGTCGAGCAGCACCAGCTCGGGCTTGTACTTGACCGCGCGCACGATCGCGGCGGCGCCGTCCAGCGCCGTGATCACGGTATGGCCGAGCGCTTCCAGCGTCATCGCCATCGCCTCCAGCGCGTCGACGTTGTCGTCGACCACCATCACCGTGCGCGGCTTGCCGGCCGGCGCCTGCCGTCCGCCCAGCGTCGGCTGCCAGCTGCGCCACGGCTGCATCGGCAGCTGCACGATGAAGCTGCTGCCATGGCCGGGCCCGTTGCTCTGCACCGACAGCTGGCCGCCATGCATGCTGACCAGCCGATGGACCAGCGACAGGCCGATGCCGGGCCCATTGCCGCCGGCCACGGCGATATTGCCG
This sequence comes from Cupriavidus sp. HPC(L), assembly GCF_000307735.3. Lineage (NCBI taxonomy): Bacteria > Pseudomonadati > Pseudomonadota > Betaproteobacteria > Burkholderiales > Burkholderiaceae > Cupriavidus > Cupriavidus sp. HPC(L). The sequence goes on from NZ_AMPR02000027.1 coordinate 8,724, forward strand.
TTGGCGCCGTCGCGCTCGAAGGTCTCGCGCAGGCCCTGCAGCCGTTCGGGCGACATCCCGGTACCGTTGTCGGTAATCCTGATGGTGACCATGCCTTGATCGGCCTGGGCCTCGATCGACAGCAGCCCATCGGGCGGCGTGTACTTGGCCGCATTGTTCAGCAGGTTGCCGAAGATCTGCGTCAGGCGCACCAGGTCGCCGCGCACCGGCATCGGCCCCTCGGGCACTGACAGGCGCAGCTGATGGTTGCGCGACTCGATCAGCGGGCGGACCGTCTCGACCGCGGTGTTCAGCGCGGAACGCAGCTCGACCAGGTCGTCGCGCAGCGTGATGGTGCCGCGCGTGAAGCGCGAGATATCGAGCAGATCGTCGACCAGCCGGGTCAGGTGATAGAGCTGGCGGGCGATGATGTCGCGCGCCTTGAAGCTGTCCTCGCGCGAGGGCGCGCAGTGCATCAGCAGATCGGCGGCGCTGCGCATCGGCGCCAGCGGGTTGCGCAGTTCGTGCACCAGCATCGCGAGGAAATCGTCCTTGCGGCGCTCTTCCTCGCGCAGCATCTTCTCGGCACGCTTCTGCTGCGTGATGTCCTCGCACACGCCGACCACGCGGTAGAACTCGCCGCTGGCGTTGTTGACCGGGAAGGCGCGCGCGCGCACGTCGCGGGTCTGGCCGTCGGCGTGGACCAGCGCGAACTCCAGGTCCATATGGCCATCGCGCAGCATCGCGTCGCAGGCAGCGCGCACGCGTTCGCGATCGGACTCGGCGACCCAGCCGAAGCAGGCGCTGCCGTGCCGATGCAGGTCTTCGACCGGACGGCCCGTCAGCGTGACGAAGGCCGGACCGACGAACAGGAACTTGCGCTCCTGCGGATCGAAGATCCACAGCACGTCGGACAGGTTGTCGGCCAGCTGGCGGAACAGGAACTCGTTGTCGCGCAGCGCCTGCGAGGTCCGGTGGTAGGCCTCCTCGGCTCGCCGCAGCCGCAGCAGCGCCTTGACGCTGGAGACCAGTTCCTCCGGCTCGACCGGCTCCACCAGGTAGCTGTCGGCACCGTGGTCCAGCGCCTCGACGCGGTAGCGCGGGTCGCTGGCCGATCCCGACGTATGCAGGATCAGCGTGCGGCAGCTTTGCGGGTCGTCCTTGATGATGCGGCAGACGTCCAGGCCGTCGATGTCCGGCAGCTTCATGTCGAGCAGCACCAGGTCCGGCGCATAGCGGCGCACCAGCGACAGCGCCGATTCGCCGGTCGACGCTTCCAGCACCGCATAGTCCGCTCGGCGCAGGATGCGGCTCTTGATGTAGCGCGAGCCCTCGTTGTCGTCGACCACCAGCACCAGCGGCCGGTTGTCGCGGGAATCGGACGACGTTCTTGTTTCGATCGGACTCATGCTGTCCTCGCCATCGGCAGGCGTGCGGCGTGGCAACGGGGTGGCAGGTCGGTTTTTGCGTTCGGCGCGATCTTGCCGCCCACGCGGTTTGTAATAATTACCAATCTAGCTCTCCAACACTTGTAGTTGATGCAAAGCCACTTTTGAGGCGGAATTCGCCCGAATAAGTGGCTTTAGCGGCGCTGCGCCTGACCGGAGTGGGCCTCCGCGCTGGGGGCGGTGCCGCCATGCGGGCCGCTGGGCCGGACCTCGGCCGCTTTCTGAGAGACCTCGCTGGGCGGCGTGGTGCCGGACGGCTGCGCGCCCTTGCCGAAGCGGGCGGCGATCTGGTCCTGCACGCGCGCCAGCGCGTCGGCCTGCTGTTTGGCGACCTCGGCCTCCTTGGCCTTGCGTTCGTCGGCGGCGCGCTGCTGTTCGGCGGTGGGCGCCGGCAGGCGGGCCTGCGCGGGGGTCCAGGCGAGCGCCGTCATCAGCGCCAGGGCGGCAAAGTGGGCAATGCGGATCGTGGTCCGAGGGGTTGTCATGGTGGCTCCCGGTTCGTGCTTGCGTCGTCGTTCCGTCACGCGTCCGGCGCTGCAATGCGCGGACGCATGTGTCCGAAGTGGCAAGAACCATGCCCTCGTTTGTCCGACACGGGGGAGCCGCATGATGCACTGCGGGGGTGGAACGGCGGCGGGGCGCCGGTCCGGGGGGCTTCAGCCGTTGCCGAGGCGCCGGATCGCCGCGGTCAGCGTCTGCCTGGTGCTGCCGTAGTCCGCCCAGGGATCGGCGTGCTCCATCTCCTCGATGCGCGCCAGGGCGTTGGCGATGGTCCATTGCGCGCCCGAGCGCAGCGATGGCAGCTCGTCCCAGCTGCAGGGGATGGACACGCCCAGGCCCGGCCGCGCGCGCGCCGAGAACGCGGCCACCGTGGTGGCGCCGCGTCCGTTGCGCAGGTAGTCGATGAAAATTTTGCCGACGCGGTTGCGCGGACCGCTCTTGGAGACGAAGCGCTGCGGGATGGTCTTTGCCATATGCACGACCAGCTGCTGGGCGAAGTCCTTGACCTCGTCCCAGCCGAGCCGGCGCGTGATCGGCACTACCACGTGCAGGCCCTTGCCGCCGCTGGTCTTCAGGAAGGCCGTCAGCTCGAGCTCGTCGAGCATGCCCTTGGTCAGCGCGGCCGCCTCGACCACATGCTTCCAGGGCACGCCCTCTCCGGGGTCCAGGTCGAAGATCACGCGATCGGGCTTTTCGATCTGGCGCTTGTCGGCGTTCCACGTATGGAACTCGATCACGTTGAGCTGCGCCGCGGCGACGATGCCGGTCTCGCTGGCGACCTCGATCATCGGCGGGTGGCCCGGCCACAGCGACGGATCGAGGCGGTTGACGCCGGCGATGTTGAAGGTCTCGGCATGCTTCTGGAAGAACAGTTCGCCGCCGACGCCGGACGGGCCGCGCAGCACCGCCAGCGGCCGGCCGCGCAATTCCGGCAGCATGCGCGGGGCGACCGCCTCGTAGTAGCGCACCAGGTCGCCCTTTGTCGCGCCGGTCGACGGATCGATGACGCGATCGGCATGGCTGACGCGGACGTTGCCGATCTGCTGGCGGCCGGAGGAGGACTTCGTCGCGGCAGCGGGTCTGGCCGATCGCGACGTTTCCGCGGTCTCTGGCTCGTCGGCCTTGCCCGGCTTTCTGGCGGACTTCGCCGGTTTGTCGTCCTGCTTCGTCTTGTCCTTCGTCTTATCGTTCGCCTTCTGCTCGGAGGCCACCGTTCTCCCCTTGCCCACGGTCTTCCCTGGAGCAGGCAACGCCTTCTCCTTGCCGATTGCGCTGGCGCTCTTGTCGGACCGCAGTCCATGGAAGACCGCATGGCGGATCAGTCCGTCGCGTGTCCACGAGCCGAACGACACCTCGGCGACCGCCTTGGGCCGAACCCAGATGCCCTTCACGCCTTTGGCGATTGCCGGCATCTTGTCGAACGGGGAGGCATCGGTGCGCAGGGCATCGAGCTTGGCCCGGATCGTATCGAGCGTCTTCGTGTCGAAGCCGGTGCCGACCTTGCCGGCATAGATCAACCGGCCCGATTCGTCGTGGATGCCCAGCAGCAGGGCGCCCAGACCGTTGCGCGTGCCCTTGGGCTCGGTGAAGCCGCCGATCACGAACTCCTGCCGTTCGCTGCATTTGAGCTTGATCCAGTTCGGCGAGCGCGCGGACACATACGGCGCATCGACGCGCTTGCCGATCAGCCCCTCGAGCCGCAACCGGCAAGCCGCGCTGAGGATCTCCTCGGGGCCTGCCTCGAAGCTCTCGCTGAAACGCAGATGCGCCGACACGTTGTGTTCTTCGAATACCCGCCGCAGCAGGTCGCGGCGCTCGACCAGCGCGACCTGGCGCAGATCGTGGCCGGCATAGTACGGGACGTCGAACACGAAGAACTGGATCGCATCGGTGCGGTCGCTGTCGAAGGCGTTCTGCAACGCCTGGAAATCGGTGCTGCCGTCCTTGTCGACGACGACGATCTCGCCGTCGAGCCAGGCCGACGGCAGATTCAACGTGCCGAGTTCGCGCGCCAGCGTCTTCAGCTTCGACGTCCAGTCGTGGCCATTGCGCGTGAACAGCTTGACGTCGCTGCCGTCGATGCGGGCCAGCAGGCGATAGCCGTCGAACTTGAGCTCGTAGATCCAGTTCTGCGCATCGGCGGGCGCGCCTTGCACCAGCGTCGCCAACTGCGGCGCCAGCGTCAGCGGCAGTGCGGCGCGGCGCGCGCCGGGTGGAAGCCGGATGGCGCTGGCCGCGGACCGCTTGCTGGCGGCAGTCTTGCCGCTGGCCGCCGATTTGCCGGAGGCTGTTTTCTTCGCGGCTTTGGTTGCCGCGGTCCTGGTTGCGGTCTTGGTTGCCGTATTGGTCGAGGGCTTCGGCGCGGTCTTCGACGATGCCTTGCGCGCGCGCGCGCCGTCCGTCTCCAGCGCGCCACCGCCCAGTACGCTGTCCGGCATCGCCTCGGTGATATCGAACTCCGCCGCCGGCCGCGCCGCGTCGTCGCGCTCCTTGATCAGCAGCCATGGCTCCTGCCGTTCGTCCCGGCCGCGCATCCGTACCAGTGTCCAGGCCCCATGCAGCTTCTCGCCCTGCAACTCGAACTTGAGCTTGCCGTCGCGATAGCCCTGATGCGGATCGCCGATCGGCAGCCAGGTGCCGCGGTCCCAGACGATCACGGTGCCGGCGCCGTACTGCTTTTCGGGGATCACGCCTTCGAAGTTCGCATATTCGAGCGGGTGGTCCTCGACGTGGACGCTCATCCGTTTGTCGGCCGGGTCCAGGCTTGGACCCTTCGGAATGGCCCAGCTCTTGAGCGTGCCGTCGAGTTCGAGGCGGAAGTCGTAGTGCAGGCGGCGCGCCGCGTGTTTCTGCACGACGAACGACAGCGCTTCGGCGGTTTTCGCCGCGGCACGCTGGGCGACCGCGCGGCCGGCCGGTTCCGCCGTCGTGCCAAAGTCGCGCATCGTGCGATAGCGCTGCAGCGGGTCGG
>NZ_AMPR02000026.1:0-13627 GCF_000307735.3 Cupriavidus sp. HPC(L)
CGGCAACCGGTTCGTCGACCTGCACCGCCTCGGGCGCGGGCGCCGGTTCATCGATCTCGAGCTCGGTCTGTTCGGCAGACACCGCTGCATCCGCCGGCGCCGACGCGGCGTGGCCGTGGCGGCGACCGCGGCCTCTCCGGACATCCTGGCCGCCCTGTTCCTGGCCGACTGGATCCCGCTGCTCGGCGTGCCCACCGTGGCTGCGCGGCTCGGCTTGCCCGCCCTGGCCGCGCTGCTCCTCCTGCCCACCTTGGCTGCGCTGCTCGCCCTGCCCGCCTTGGCTGCGCGGCTCGCCCGCATGGCCCTGCCGCTCGCCACCGCGCTGTTCCGGACCACGCAGGTCACCACCGCGTTGTTCGCCACCACGCTGCTCGCCGCGGCGCTTGAGCCGGACCCAGATGGTCTTGTTGTTGCCGCCGTTGCGGGTCTCGACCTCGAACAGGCCGGTCGCGGCAACCAGCTCCGACAGCTTGCCGTAGCCGTAGTTGCGCGAATCGAATTCGGGCGCCTGCTTGGCGATGTGGGTGCCCATGCTACCCAGCGTGGTCCAGCCTTCCTCGTCCGAGACCGCCTGCGCGGCCGATTGCAGCAGCCGGACGAGGCGCGTGTCCTGCCGTAGCTCGCCGCCGCTGCGGCGGCGCGCAGGCGCAGCGGCCTCGTCCGCCTCGTCGGCACCGACGTCGCCGCGCAGCAAGTCCGAGTAGATGAACTTGTCGCAGGCGGTGACGAAGGGCTTGGGCGTCTTGCGCTCGCCGAAGCCGTAGACCGTCAGGCCCTGCTCGCGGATGCGCGAGGCCAGCCGCGTGAAATCGCTGTCGCTGGAGACGATGCAGAAGCCGTCGAAACGGCCGGTGTACAGCAGGTCCATCGCGTCGATGATCATCGCGCTGTCGGTGGCGTTCTTGCCGACCGTGTAGCGGAACTGCTGGATCGGCTGGATCGAATGCGACAGCAGGCATTCCTTCCAGCCCGACAGATTGGGCTTGGTCCAGTCGCCGTAGATGCGCTTGACGGCGGCCACGCCGTACTTGGCCACTTCGGCCAGCAGGCCTTCGACGATGCCCGGCCCGGCATTGTCGGCGTCGATCAGAACGGCCAGGGTCGCGGTGCCCTGGCGAGGATTTGGATTCATCGGTTTGTCCTGGGGGAGCGGTCGCTCCAGCAGTGGAAGGTTGCACCACCGCGGCGGGGGGGCATCCGGCGGACGCCGCCCGCTGCCGGGCTTGGATGCAGTGCAGTGTACACGCCGGGGCTTGTCCATTCGGGAAATCGCCGAGCCGGAAGGGGCTTGGGATGCTGCGCCGCAGGGTGCCGTGTCAACGTCGCCGGTGCTACCATGCCGGGCAGAGACACGGTCGCCAACGCCTTCACAAGAGGCCTGCCGCGGCTGCCCACCACTGAAGTGTGTCGGCGATCCCGACAACATGCCCGAAGAGGAGCACCCATGAATGCCCCCCTGACCGCCCCGGTCAGCGACGCCATCCGTCGCGCGCTCGCCAACGTTACCCTCGACGACAAATACACGCTCGAACGCGGCCGCATCTACATCAGCGGCACGCAGGCGCTGGTCCGTCTGCCGATGCTGCAGCAGGAACGCGATCGCGCCGCCGGCCTCAATACCGCCGGCTTCATCTCGGGCTATCGCGGCTCGCCGCTCGGTGCGCTGGACCAGGCGCTGTGGAAGGCCAAGTCGCACCTGGCCGGCCACAACATCGTGTTCCAGCCGGGCCTGAACGAGGACCTGGCCGCGACCGCGGTGTGGGGCTCGCAGCAGGTCAACATGTACCCGGGCGCGCAGTACGACGGCGTGTTCGGCATGTGGTACGGCAAGGGGCCGGGCGTGGACCGCACCGGCGACGTCTTCAAGCACGCGAACTCGGCCGGCTCGTCGAAGCACGGCGGCGTGCTGGTACTGGCCGGCGACGATCACTCGGCCAAGTCCTCGACGCTGGCGCACCAGTCCGAACACATCTTCAAGGCCTGCGGGCTGCCGGTGCTGTTCCCGGCCAACGTGCAGGAATATCTCGACTACGGGCTGCATGGCTGGGCCATGAGCCGCTATTCGGGGCTGTGGGTCGCGATGAAGTGCGTCACCGACGTGGTCGAATCGTCGGCCTCGGTCGAGCTCGACCCGCATCGCGTGCAGATCGCGCTGCCGCAGGACTTCGCGATGCCGCCGGGCGGCCTCAACATCCGCTGGCCCGATCCGCCGCTGGAACAGGAAGCGCGGCTGCTCGACTACAAGTGGTACGCGGCGCTGGCCTATGTGCGGGCCAACCGCATCGACCGCATCGAAATCGATTCGCCGCATGCGCGCTTCGGCATCATGACCGGCGGCAAGGCGTACCTCGACACGCGCCAGGCGCTGACCGACCTGGGCCTGGACAAGGAGACCTGCGAGCGCATCGGCATCCGGCTGTACAAGGTCGGCTGCGTCTGGCCGCTGGAAGCGCAGGGCGCGCGCGCGTTCGCGCAAGGGCTGCAGGAAATCCTGGTGGTCGAGGAAAAGCGCCAGATCATGGAGTACGCGCTGAAGGAAGAGCTGTACAACTGGCGCGACGACGTGCGGCCCAAGGTCTACGGCAAGTTCGACGAGAAGGACAATGCCGGCGGCGAGTGGTCGATCCCGCAGAGCAACTGGCTGCTGCCGGCGCATTACGAGCTGTCGCCGGCGATCATCGCCAAGGCGATCGCCACGCGCCTGGACAAGTTCGATCTGCCCAGCGACGTGCGCGCGCGCATCGCCGCCCGCATCGCGGTGATCGAGGCCAAGGAGCGCGCGCTGGCCACGCCGCGCGTCGCGGCCGAGCGCAAGCCGTGGTTCTGCTCGGGCTGCCCGCACAACACCTCGACCAACGTGCCCGAGGGCTCGCGCGCGCTGGCCGGCATTGGCTGCCACTACATGACGGTCTGGATGGACCGCAGCACCAGCACCTTCAGCCAGATGGGCGGCGAGGGCGTGGCCTGGATCGGCCAGGCGCCGTTCGCCGGCGACAAGCACGTGTTCGCCAACCTCGGCGACGGCACCTACTTCCATTCGGGCCTGCTGGCGATCCGCGCGTCGATCGCGGCCGGCGTCAATATCACCTACAAGATCCTGTACAACGACGCGGTCGCGATGACCGGCGGCCAGCCGGTCGACGGCCAGCTGTCGGTGCAGGACATCGCCTTCCAGGTGGCGGCCGAGGGGGCGAAGCGGATCGACATCGTCACCGACGAACCGGAGAAGTACAGCGCCGCGATCAAGCTGCCGCCGGGCGTGACGATCCACCATCGCAACGATCTGGACCGCGTCCAGCGCGAGCTGCGCGAGGTGCCGGGCTGCACCATCCTGATCTACGACCAGACCTGCGCGACCGAGAAGCGCCGCCGCCGCAAGCGCGGCAGCTTCCCCGACCCGGCCCGCCGCGTGTTCATCAACGACACCGTCTGCGAGGGCTGCGGCGACTGCTCGGTCAAGTCGAACTGCCTGTCGGTCGAGCCGCTGGAAACGGAGCTCGGCACCAAGCGCAAGATCAACCAGTCGTCCTGCAACAAGGACTTCTCCTGCCTGAACGGCTTCTGCCCGAGCTTCGTGACGGCCGAGGGCGCGCAGCTGCGCAAGCCCGAGGCGCACGGCGTGTCGATGGCCAACCTGCCGCCGCTGCCCCAGCCGGCGCTGCCCGCGCTGGAGAAGCCGTACGGCGTGCTGGTGACCGGCGTCGGCGGCACCGGTGTCGTGACGATCGGCGGCCTGCTCGGCATGGCCGCGCACCTGGAACAGAAGGGCGTCACGGTGCTTGACATGGCGGGCCTCGCGCAGAAGGGCGGCGCGGTGCTGTCGCACGTGCAGATCGCCGCGCGGCCCGAGGACATCCACGCCACCCGCATCGCGATGGGCGAGGCGGACCTGGTGATCGGCTGCGATGCGATCGTGTCGGCCACCGACGAGGTGCTATCGAAGGCCCAGGCCGGACGCACGCGCGCGATCGTCAATACCGCGCAAACCCCGACCGCCGAGTTCATCCGCAATCCGAAGTGGCAGTTCCCCGGTCTGTCTGCCGAGCAGGACGTGCGCAACGCGGTCGGCGAGCAATGCGACTTCGTCAATGCCAGCGCGCTGGCGGTGGCGCTGCTCGGCGACGCGATCTACACCAATCCGCTGGTGCTCGGCTATGCCTGGCAGAAGGGCTGGGTGCCGCTGTCGCTGGACGCGATGGTGCGCGCGATCGAACTGAACGGCGTGTCGGTCGACAAGAACAAGGCCGCGTTCGAATGGGGCCGGCACATGGCGCATGACCCCGAACATGTGCTGTCGCTGACCGGCGAACTGAAGCGCACCGCCGAGGGCGCCGACGTGGTCAAGCTGCCGACGTCGTCGGGCGCGCTGCTGGAGAAGCTGATCGCCCATCGTGCCGAGCACCTGACCGCCTACCAGGACGCCGCCTATGCGCAGACCTATCGCGACGCGGTCAACCGCGTGCGCGCGGCCGAGAGCGCGCTGGTGGGTGCAGGCAAGCCGCTGCCGCTGACCGAGGCGGTCGCGCGCAACCTGGCCAAGCTGATGGCGTACAAGGACGAGTACGAGGTCGCGCGGCTCTATACCGATCCGGTCTTCCTCGACAAGCTGCGCAACCAGTTCGAGGGCGAGCCGGGCCGCGACTACCAGCTGAACTTCTGGCTGGCGCCGCCGATGATCGCCAGGCACGACGACCAGGGCCGGCTGATCAAGCGCCGCTTCGGCCCGTCGACGATGACGATCTTCAAGCTGCTGGCCAGGCTCAAGGGCCTGCGCGGCGGTCCGCTGGACGTGTTCGGCAAGACCGAGGAGCGCCGCACCGAGCGCGCGCTGATCGGCGAATACCGGGCGCTGCTCGACGAGCTGGTGGCGGGGCTGAACGCCGCCAACCACGGCACCGCGGTCGCACTGGCCAGCCTGCCCGACGACATCCGCGGCTTCGGCCACGTCAAGGCCAACAACCTGAACGCGGCGCGCTCGCGCTGGCAGACGCTGCTGGCGCAGTTCAGGAATCCGGCGCAGGGACAGCAGGCGGCTTGAGTGCGCCTTCGCCCCCGCGGGCCGGCTCCCCTCTCCCACTTGTGGGAGACGGGGATGGGGGAGAGGGCCGGGCGGCAGCTTGACGATGCTGCCGGCCATGCCCCACCCGCCCTTGCCCTCTCCCCCGCCCCTCTCCCGCCGTGCGGGAGAGGGAGAAAACCGACGGGAGATGGCAGTCGCCGCCCTACTCCACCTGCGCCAGCTTGTCCTCGCCCTTCTTCACATACATCGAGTTCTTCGGCTGCGCGAACACGCGCCGCACCATCGGCTCGAAGAACGACAGCGGCAGCGTGTCGTAGTCGGTCATGAAGGCCGCCGCATCGTACTTCGCGCAGAACTCCGCGGTGCGCTCGAACAACTCGGGCTGGCCGCGGAATTGCTCGCGCAGGTTGCGGTCCAGGCCGAGGTGGTGGAAGAAGTAGTAGCCCTGGAACACGCCGTGCTTTTCCACCATCCACAGGTTCTCGGCGCTGACGAAGGGCTTGAGGATCGCCGCGGCGATGTCGGGATGGTTGTAGCTGCCCAGCGTGTCGCCGATGTCGTGCAGCAGCGCGCAGACCACGTATTCCTCGTCGCGGCCGTCGCGATGGGCCAGCGTGGCGGTCTGCAGGCAGTGGGTCAGCCGGTCGATCGGGAAGCCGCCGCAGTCGCCTTCCAGCAGCCGCAGATGGGCCAGCACGCGGTCGGGCAGCGCGGCGGCATAGGGCATGAACTCGGCCGAGATCGCGGCCCAGTCTTCGCGGGTGCCCTGCTCCATATGGCTGAATTGCGCGCGCGGCGCCTGGTGGGATTCGCTCATCGTGGTCTCCTGGTGGGGTCGGCGCTGCTGCGCTCTTGGGGATTCCGGCATTGTGACACCGCTTGATGCCGCTACACTGTCGGGATACCGACAATCGCCGCCACCAGCCCGAAGCCACCGGCTGGAGCCCAACCGCTGAAGCGACCCGCGGCACCTTCCACAGAATCGAGGAGAACACCATGCCATACCAGGGCAGCTGCCATTGCGGCCGCATCGCATTCGAGGTCGAAGGCGAGATTGACGCCGTGCTGTCGTGCAATTGTTCGATCTGCCAGCGCCGCGGCCATCTGCTGTGGTTCGTGCCGCGCGAGCGCCTGCACCTGAAGACGCCCGAGTCGGACTACTCGACCTATCGCTTCCACACGATGAAGATCGCCCACCATTTCTGCCCGGTGTGCGGCTGCGGCCCGTTCGGCGAAGCCATCGACCCGAAGGGCAACCCGACGGCGGCGGTCAATGCGCGCTGCCTCGAGGGAATCGACCTGGACAAGCTGAAGGTCATCCCGTTCGATGGGCGACGCCTGTAGTGTCGCCTGTAGTGTCGCCTGTACCGCCGACCTGTACCGCCGCCTGTAACGCCTCCGCCATGACGCCATGCTGACGATCCGGGGCATCGATCATCTGGTGCTGCGCAGCGCCGACGTGCCGGCGCTGCTGCGCTTCTACATCGACGTGCTGGGCTGCACGCTGGAGCGCGAGCAGCCGAAGCTGGGGCTGACGCAGTTGCGTGCCGGCGCCAGCCTGATCGACCTGGTCACGCTGGACGGTCCGCTCGGCAAGGCCGGTGGCGCGGGACCCGGCCCCGAGGGCCGCAACCTGGACCACTTCTGCCTGCGCGTCGAGCCCTTCGATGCGCAGGCCATCACTGCCCATCTGCGCGCGCACGGTGTCGAAGCGGGACCGGTCGAATCGCGCTACGGGGCCGAGGGCACGGGACCGTCGATCTATCTGCGCGACCCCGACGGCAATGTGGTCGAGCTGAAGGGACCGCCCGACACCACGGCATAGCGCGCGAAGGCGCAGAGGCGGGACTGCGCGATGCCGCCGCGCAACGCCCCGCGCACGCGGCGGCGGAGCGCCGCTACAATCGGGTTTCCCCCTAACATGCGCCGCCGGCATCGCATCGGCGGCCACGGCGCCGGCCTCCCCGGCGCATGCCATGACGACACCCGACCTCTCCTCCGGCCCGCGCCCGGACACCGCCGGCTCCGCCCCCGCTGCGGCGAGCGCCGCCGACCCCACGGAACCCACCGAACCACAGCCCCACCCCGCCCCCAGGTCGGAACCACCCCGACATCTGGCCTGGGTGCTCGGCCTGACCGAGACCATTTCGTGGGGCACGCTGTACTTCACCTTCACGGTCTTCATCGAACCGATGAGCCAATCGCTCGGCTACGGCAAGCCGTTCCTGGCGGGCGGCTATTCGCTGGGGCTGCTGGTATGGGCGCTGTGCTCGTTCGCGGTCGGCCGGCTGCTCGACCGCGCACCGGCCCGCTGGGTCATGGGTACCGGTTCGGTGCTGGCCGGACTGGGACTGCTGCTGTGGGCGTGGTCGCCGAACCCGACGCTATTCCTGCTGATGTGGGTGCCGCTCGGCCTGGCGATGGCCACCACGCTGTACGAGCCGGCCTTCGTCGTGCTGCGCCAGGCCTACGGCGACGGCTACCAGAAGTCGATCGTCATCGTCACGCTGGTGGCGGGCTTCGCCAGCACGATCTTCATTCCGCTGGCGCAATGGCTGGTGCTGCATATCGGCTGGCGCGGCACGCTGCTGATCTTCGCCGCGCTGAACCTGCTGGTCTGCGCGCCGCTGCATGCCAGGTTGCGCTTCAAGCCGCATCCGACCTATGCCAGCGTGCAGCCGATCGCGCCACTGGGCGCCGGCTCGCCCGGCATCGCCACGCTGGCGCTGCGCGATCCGGTGTTCTGGTCGGTGGTGCTGGCCTTCACCGCGCTGGCGGTGGTGGCTTCGCTGCTGGGCGCGCACCTGATCCCGATGCTCAACGAGAAGGGCCTGCCGGTCGGCGAGCAGTTGATGGTGGCGGCGCTGATCGGGCCGGCACAGGTGATCGGCCGGCTGGCGATGGCACGCATGCCATCGCGGCAGCCGGTGCGGATCGCGATGCCGGTCTATCTGGTGATGTGCCTGGGCCTGCTGACGCTGGCGCTGGGCCACGGCAGATGGCTGATGCTCGCCGCGGTGCTGTACGGCTGCGCCAACGGCATCAACACGATGCTGCGCGCGATGGCGATGCCCGAGTTGATCTCGCGGCACCACTATGCGACGCTGAACGGGCTGATGATGACGCCGGTGCTGCTGATGCAGGCGATCGCCCCGTGGCTGGGCGCGCTGATGTGGAGCGCGGCCGGCGGCTATTGGCTGATGCTGTGGGTGATGGTGTTGCTGGGGCTGGCGGCGCTAGGCGCGTTCGCCTATGCGCTGCGCCGGCGCGGCATGCTGGGGGCGCCGCCGGCTGCGGACTAGCCAGACCCCGTCGTACTCAAGCCGCGGCGGCCGCGGCGGCCGCGCCCATGCCGTCGAAGACAAAGGTGTCCATCGCCAGCACGCCATAGGTCACCGCGTCGGTCGCCCGCGCGACCTCGGCCGCCCTGGCTGGTGCAGTCGAGCCTGCCTTTCCGTCCGCTGGTCCGAGCGCGGCGCCCAGCGCGACGAAGAATGGCAGCAGATGCTCGTCGGTCGGATGAGCCCGGCGCGCATGCGGCGCCTCGCTGCGGTAGCGCGAGATGCGCGCGGTATCGCCGGTGCGCAGCGCTTCGTCCAGCGCCTGGACCATCCAGCCGCGAAACGCCTCGACATAGGGTTCGGCGTCGACGCCATGCTGGCTGGGCCGTTCCTCGCGAAACACTTCCCTCAGGTTATGCGTGAAGCTGCCGGAGCCGACCACCAGCACGCCCTCGTCCCGCAACGGCGCCAGCGCGCGGCCGATCTCGATCTGCACGGCCGGGTCCAGATAGGGGTTCAGCGCCAGCTGCACCACCGGCAGGTCGGCTTTCGGGAAGAAATACCGCATCGGCAGCCAGGCGCCGTGATCGAGCGGCCGCGCTTCGTCCAGCGCGACGAAGCCCGCGCCCGGGATGCCGGCGGCCTCGATCAGCGCCTTGACGCGCCCCGCCAGCGCGGGAGAACCGGGCGCGTCGTAGCGCAGCGCATAGAGCTCCGGCGGGAAGCCGCCGAAGTCATGCCATGCCTGCTGCCGCTCGGCGGTGGTCACGGCCAGCGTGCTGTAGATCCAGTGCGCCGAGATCACCAGCACCGCGCGCGGCTGCTCGGCGCGCAGCCGCTCGCCCAGCGCATCGAACGCCGGGCCGACCGGCCCGGGTTCGATCGCCAGCATCGGCGAACCGTGGGAGACATAGAGCGCGGGCAGCATGGGGAGTCCTTTGGCATCGTGTGTTCATGGAATACGAGCCAAGTTTGACAAATCCCCACCGCCCGGGCGTGAAGCGTTGCGGACGGGTCGGTCAAATATTTTGAAATTCAGCGTTGCGGCGTTGTCCCCTACCAGCGGGGGCGAAGTGGCACTAACATGGCGGCTTGCCTGCCGGGTCGCCAGCCCCGGCTGATCAAAGCCCGCGAGACAACCGAGACTACCGAGACGACGGAGAGACGATGACCACCATGCCCGCCACCACCAGACCGAAGCAGGCCGGACCGGCGCCCGTCACGCCGCTGCCCCGCTGCGGCTGGTGCGGCACGCTCGAGGACTATTGCCACTACCACGACAACGAGTGGGGGTATCCGGTCGACGACGACCGCCGGCTGTTCGAGAAGCTGTGCCTCGAGGGCTTCCAGGCGGGCCTGAGCTGGCTGACGATCCTGCGCAAGCGCGAGGCCTTCCGCAAGGCGTTCGCCAACTTCGACGTCGAGAAGGTGGCGCGCTTCGGCGAGCGCGACATCGAGCGGCTGCTCGGCGATGCCGGCATCGTGCGCCACCGCGGCAAGATCGAGGCGGCGATCAACAACGCCCAGCGCGCGCTCGAACTGCTCGAGACCGAATCGTCGCTGGCCGCCTATCTGTGGCGCTACGAGCCGGATCCGAAGAGCCGGCCGGCCGTGCTGACGCCCGAGGTACTGCGCACGATGACGACCTGCCCCGAGGCGACCGCGCTGTCCAGGGACCTGAAGAAACGTGGCTGGCGCTTCGTCGGCCCCACCACGATGTATGCGCTGATGCAGGCGATGGGGATGGTCAACGACCACCAGCAGGGTTGCTGGGCGCGCGAGGAAGCGCAGCGTAAGCGGGCGGCCTTCCAGGTGCCGCGTTAGCTGGCGGCCGCCGTGGCCGTATCCGGGGCTGCTGCGGCTACGCGCGTAACGTCGGTAACGTGCATCACCTGCATAACGTGCGTAAACGCACATCCAGCCTCCGCCCTGCGCAACGGTGCTCCATGGTCTTTAAAGATTGTTTACGTATACGTAGATAGTAGTAGTAGGTAAACGGCGCCCTCGGCAGTGGATAAGGGCGCCGCGCCCTTGTGGCACAAGCTCTGGCAGGCTGGACAACTCTCAGGGAAAACCCCGACGTATACGGGATAACCCGACACCCCCGCGGAAATGGGTTCGGGACGCGCCGGACTTGTCCGTCCGCCGTCCACAGGCGCCTCACAGTCTTCCCAGCGCTTGTCCCTCGTGCGGCGCACAGGACGGGCACAGGGTTGTCCCCGGAGTTATCCCCAAGGGGCGCCATTGCCAACCCTGCAGCATTCAGTGCGAACTCGGCCGCAACGCCCGCCGGCCCCGCTGCACCAGCATCACGCCGGCCAGCACGATGGCACCGGCGATCACGCCGCCAACCAGATTGATCAGCAGCGGTCCCAGCCAGGACAGGAAGGGCCCGACGCCAGGGATCGCGCCCAGCCATTGCGCGGCGCTCTCTTCCAGATGGTGCGCCCACGGCAGCCCGTGGACCAGGATGCCGCCCCCGACCAGGAACATCGCGACGGTACCGGCGACCGACAGCGTCTTCATCAGCATCGGCGCCAGCCGCAGCAGGCCGTCGCCGACGCGGCGCGCGAAGCCATTGCCGCGCTCGCTCAGATAGAGGCCGGCGTCGTCGAGCTTGACGATGCCGGCCACCAGCCCGTAGACGCCGACCGTCATCAGCAGGGCGATTGCGGTCAGCACCGCCAGCCGGGTGCCGAACGGCGCGTTGGCCACCGTGCCCAGCGAGATCACGATGATCTCGGCCGACAGGATGAAGTCGGTGCGGACCGCCCCCTTGATCTTTTCCTTTTCCAGCGCGACCAGGTCGACCGCGGGATTGGACGCCGCCTGCCGCAGCGCGGCGCGCTCGACCGCCTCCCTGGCGCGCTCGGTCGGCTCGGCGTGGCCGGGCAGGAAGCGATGGGCGAGCTTCTCGAAGCCCTCGTAGCAGAGGAAGGCGCCGCCGATCATCAGCAGTGGCGTGACCGCCCAGGGCGCGAAGGCGCTGATGGCCAGCGCCGCCGGCACCAGGATCACCTTGTTGCGCAGCGAACCGAGCGCCACCGCCCAGACCACCGGCAGCTCGCGCTCGGCCTTCAGGCCGGTCACCTGTTGCGCGTTCAGCGCGAGGTCATCGCCAAGCACGCCCGCGGTCTTGCGCGCGGCGACCTTGCTCATCGTGGCGACGTCGTCGAGGATCGTCGAAATATCGTCGAGCAGCGCGAGCAGGCTGGCACCGGCCATCTCAGCGGCCTCCCTGCGGCGGCTGGCCTGCAACGGTACGGCGATCGAAACTCGGCATGGTTCTGGCTCCTGTGAGGATGGACGATCGGCAAGGCGCGGCGGGCCGCGGGTGGCGCCGCCATCGCGCCATACTGCCATAGCCGGTTGCGCTTCCAGCATGGCCGGCATGTCGGATTTTGTCTGATTTTTTTACGTCACTCGGGCCGGTAGCATGGGGCGTCATGCGCAGGCACCGGGCGGCTTTTGCGCCGGGGCCCCCGCCTCCTTCCCATTCCACCCGGTCGCCCATGCCCCAAACCCTTGCGCGCAGCGATCTGCTGCGTACGCTCGTCATTCCGCTGCTGCTCGCCGCGCTGCTGTTCGCGGACCTGCTGACGCCGCTCGGCGTCGCCGAATGGATCTTCTATCTACTGCCGATCTGCCTGTGCGTGTTCGTCGACCGTCCGACGATGCCGCTGTGGACGGCTGCGGGCGCGACGCTGCTGATCGCCGCCGGCTATATCTTCTCGCCGGAAGGCGGCGATCCGACCATCGGCCTGATCAACCGTCTGTGCGGCGCCGTGGTGATGTGGTTCCTCGCCGCGGCAATCTATCGCTACGTCGCCAGCCAGGTGCAGATGCGGCGCTTCGTCTGGCTGCAGGAAGGCCAGGTCCGCGTGGTCCAGCAGACGCGCGGGCTCGATACCCCAGCAGAGGTCGGCACCGCGCTGCTGCGCGCGCTGGTGCCGCTGGCACAGGCCCAGGCCGGCGTGGTGTACGGACTCGAGAACGGCGGCCTGAAGCGGCTGGCGGGCTGGGCGGCGCCGGCCGACACGCCCGAGAGCCTGGCGCTCGGCGAGACGCTGGCCGGGCAGGCCGCCAGCGAGAACCGGCCGCTGCTGGCGCGCGGCCTGTCTTCGCACTATCTGCGCATCGCTTCGGCGCTGGGGCGCGACGTGCCGCAGGCGGTCGTGGCCGCGCCGCTGACCTCGGACGGCCATGTGGTCGGCGTGGTGGAGCTGGCGTTCGCCAGCGCGCAGCCGAAGCTGGACGATACCGTCGAACTGATCGGCCGCATTGCCGAGGCGGCCGGCGTGGCGCTGACCGCCTCGGCGTATCGCGCGCGGCTGGAGACGCTGCTGGCGCAGACCCAGCGCCAGGCCGAGGAACTGCAGGTCCAGCAGGAAGAACTGCGCGTCTCCAACGAGGAACTGGAAGAGCGCGGCCGTGCGCTGATGGAATCGCAGGCGCGGCTGGAGACGCAGCAGGCCGAGCTCGAGCAGAGCAACGTCCAGCTCGAGGAGCACACCCAGCTGCTGGAGGCACAGAAGCGCGACCTGCTGCAGTACCAGGCCGAGCTAGCCGCCGGCGCGCGGGCACTGGAGCGCGCCAACCAGTACAAGTCCGAGTTCCTGGCCAACATGTCGCACGAACTGCGCACGCCGCTGAACAGCGCGCTGATCCTGGCCAAGCTGCTGCAGGACAACAAGGAAGGCAACATGACGCCGGAGCAGGTGCGCTATGCCGCCACCATCCATTCGGCCAACACCGACCTGCTCAACCTGATCAACGACATCCTCGACCTGTCCAAGATCGAGGCCGGCCATCTGACCGTGCAGCCCGAACCGGTCGATATCGAGGCGGTGGTCGGCGGACTCGCGCAAGGCTTCGCGCCGATCGCCGCGCAGAAGTCGGTGCAGTTCCGCATCGAACGCGCGCCCGGCCTGCCGGCGACGCTGGTGACCGACAGCGTGCGGCTGCAGCAGATCCTGCGCAACCTGCTGTCCAACGCGTTCAAGTTCACCGAGCGCGGCGAGGTGGCGCTGTCGGTCATGCGCGATGGCGAGGACGGGGTGCGCTTCGCGGTGCGCGATACCGGCATCGGCATTGCGCGCGACAAGCAGGCCATCATCTTCGAGGCCTTCCAGCAGGCCGACGGCACCACCAGCCGACGCTATGGCGGCACCGGCCTCGGGCTGTCGATCTCGCGACAGCTCGCGCAACTGCTCAACGGCACGCTGACGGTCGACAGCGTGCCGGGCTCGGGCAGCACCTTCACGCTGACGTTGCCGCTTGAATTCGTCGGCCCCGCCGCGCCCGCGGCGGCGGTGTCGTCGGTGCC
>NZ_AMPR02000025.1:0-13653 GCF_000307735.3 Cupriavidus sp. HPC(L)
GGCTACGGCGCGCTCGCCCACCACGTCGTCGCCCAGGGGATCGGGCAGGTTCGGCGCGCCGGTGCGCGCCGCGGCGCGCGTCTCCCCCGTGCTGCCCGGCTTGGGCGACGATCGCGAGGAAGAGCGCGGCGACGAGGGCATGATGGCGGCCTGTGGTTCAGACGTGGGCAACGAGTGCGATCAGGACAATCCGGTCGACCAAAGCGACGATCGGGCGGGATGCCAGGGTAGCTCGCAATGCCGTTGAAAACCGGGCCGCCGGCCGATCAGGTCGGAACCTTCTTCAGCATTTCGATGCCGACCTGGCCCGACGCGATCTCGCGCAGTGCCACCACGGTCGGCTTGTCCTTGGCCTCGACCTTCGGCGTGTGCCCCTGCACCAGCTGGCGCGCGCGGTAGGTCGCCGCGAGCGCGAGCTCGAAGCGGTTCGGGATGTGTTTCAGACAATCTTCGACGGTAATACGCGCCATATCAAATCTACCTTGAGACAGAACCTATGCGATGGCCGCCATTTTACCGCAGGTGGCCCGCGGCCCCGCGGCCTCGCATTCAGTGGATGCCGAGTTCGATGAACAGATCGGCGTGCCGCGCCTTCTGCGACGAGAAACGCAGCCGCGTGGCACGCACCACGCAGCGCAGCTTTTCCAGCGCTTCGTCGAACACGTCGTTGATGATCACGTAGTCGGCTTCGGAGGCATGCGCCATCTCGCTGCCGGCCGCCAGCAGGCGCCGCACGATCACGTTGGGCTCGTCCTGCCCGCGCTTGCGCAGACGCTCCTCGAGCGCGGTCAGCGACGGCGGCAGGATGAAGACCTCGACCGCGTTGGAGAAGCGCTTGTGCACCTGCTGCGCGCCCTGCCAGTCGATCTCCAGCAGCACGTCGTGGCCGTGCGCCATCTGCTGCTCGATCCAGACGCGCGAGGTCGCGTAGTAGTTGCCGTGGACCTCGGCCCATTCGAGGAAGTCGCCGCGATCGCGCGCCTCGCGGAAGGCCTCGATCGTGGTGAAGTGGTACTCGCGTCCGTCCTGCTCGCCCGGGCGCGGCGGCCGCGTGGTGTGCGAGATCGACAGGCGGATCGACGGGTCCTGCGCCAGCAGCGCGTTGACCAGCGTGGACTTGCCCGCGCCGGACGGGGCCACCACCATGAACAGGTTGCCGGGGTATACGGTGTCGATCGCGGTATGCGACTGCGCCGGCGCGCTGGCTTGCAAGTTCGCCGCAGGATGAGGCTGAGTAGGGTTGCTCATGTTCGTCATTCGAGATTTTGAATCTGTTCGCGCATCTGCTCGATCAGCAGCTTGAGCTCCATCGACGCATCGGCCAGTTCCTTGGCCGCGGCCTTCGAGCCCAGCGTGTTGGCCTCACGGTTCAGCTCCTGCATCATGAAGTCGAGCCGCTTGCCGACCTGGCCGCCCTTGTCGAGGATATGCCGGGTCTCGTTCAGATGCGCCTCGAGCCGGGACAGCTCCTCGGCGATATCGATGCGGATGCCGTAGACGGTCGCCTCCTGGCGGATGCGCTCGCCGATCTCGTCGCGCGACATCGACGGCATGCCGTTCGGCGCGACCAGGTTGAAGGCCTCCTGCAGGCGCTCGGTCAGCTTGTCCTGGTGCTGCGCGATCAGGTCCGGCACCGCGGGCGCCAGGCGCTGCACGATCGCCAGCATCGCGTCGATGCGGTCCACCAGCGTGGCCTTGAGGGCATCGCCCTCGCGGCGGCGCGCTTCCAGCAGTTGCGCCAGCGCGTCCTTGGCCGCGCCGAGCACCGCTTCGCGCAGCGCGTCCTGCGACAGCTCGGGCTCGATCAGCACGCCGGGCCAGCGCAGGATCTCGCCCATGCGCAGCGTGCCGGCCTGGTCGAAGGTCCTGGCGACGGTGGCTTCCAGCTCGCGCAGCTGCGCCAGCAGGCCGGTATTGAGCGCCAGCGCCGCGCCGCCCGCGTCGGTGCGCTGCAGATTGATGCGGCATTCGAGCTTGCCGCGCGACAGCTTGGCCATCAGCATCTCGCGCAGGGCCGGCTCGAACGCGCGGCACTCTTCCGGCGCGCGGAACAGCAGATCGAGAAAGCGCGAATTGACGGTGCGGAATTCGACCGACACGGCGGCGGTCCTGCCGCTGGGCGCGCCATGCGCGTCGGTCAGCGGTGCCTGGCGCGTCGCCAGGCCATATCCGGTCATGCTATGGATCATGGATTCGTCTCTTGAAGGGGCTGGCGGCGAGGGCCGCACGGCGCGGCGACCGCGGCCGGCCCGGCAGTGGGCTGACCAACACGGATTGAACACAGTATTGTAAAGAACTTTGCCCCGCGGCCCCTCGCCGCCATGCTGCCGCGCCGCTGCCTTCGTGCCGCAGCGCAAGGCCCGGCGCGGCACCGCCGCCGCCAGCGTCCGGGGGCGCCCGGCGTTAAAATCGCGCCTGTTCCCGATTTTCCTTCCAAGAGAGCCTCCATGCGACCCAGTGGACGCGCGGCCGACGCGCTGCGCCCGATCACCCTGACCCGCCACTACACCCGCCACGCCGAAGGTGCGGTGCTGACCGCCTTCGGCGACACCAAGGTACTGTGCACCGCCAGCGTGCTGACCAAGGTGCCGCCGCACAAGAAAGGCAGCGGCGAAGGCTGGGTGACCGCCGAATACGGCATGCTGCCGCGCGCCACCCATACCCGCTCGGACCGCGAGGCCGCGCGCGGCAAGCAGTCGGGCCGCACCCAGGAGATCCAGCGCCTGATCGGCCGGGCGCTGCGCTCGGTGTTCGATCTGTCCAAGCTCGGCGAATACACGCTGCAGCTCGATTGCGACGTGCTGCAGGCCGATGGCGGCACCCGCACGGCCGCGATCACCGGCGCCTTCGTCGCCGCCCATGACGCCGTTTCGGTGATGCTGCGCGACGGCCTGATCGCGGAAAGCCCGATCCGCGACTTCGTCGCCGCGGTATCGGTCGGCATGGTCGACGGCGTGCCGGTGCTCGACCTGGATTACGCCGAGGACAGCGCCTGCGACACCGACATGAACGTCGTGATGACCGGCAGCGGCGGCTTCGTCGAGGTCCAGGGCACCGCCGAGGGCGTGCCGTTCTCGCGCGCGCAACTCGACGCGATGACGCAGCTGGCCGAGCGCGGCATCGCGCAGCTCGTCACGATGCAGCGCCAGGCGCTGAATCTGGCATGACGGCGGGCATGATGGCGAACTCGACCGCGGGCATCGCCATGCGCGCCGCGCAACGTCTGGTGCTGGCCTCCAACAATGCCGGCAAGCTGCGCGAGTTCGGCGCGCTGCTGGCGCCGCTCGGCTTCGATGTGGTGCCGCAGCGCGAGCTCGGCATCCCCGAGGCCGAGGAACCGCACGTGACCTTCGTCGAGAACGCGCTGGCCAAGGCACGCCATGCCAGCCGCCTGTCGGGCCTGCCGGCGCTGGCCGACGACTCGGGCATCAGCGTCGACGCGCTGGGCGGCGCGCCCGGCGTCTACTCGGCGCGCTACGCGCAGCTGGCCGGCAAGGAAAAGAGCGACGCCGCCAACAACGCGCATCTGATCGCCGAACTGGCGGGTCAGGCCAATCGCCGCGCGCACTACTACTGCGTGCTGGTGCTGGTGCGCCATGCCGACGATCCCTGCCCGATCATCGCGGAAGGCCGCTGGGACGGCGAGGTCGTCGACACGCCGCGCGGGGACGGCGGCTTCGGCTACGACCCCTACTTCCTGCTGCCGGCGCTCGGCAAAACGGCCGCCGAACTGTCGGCCGAAGAGAAGAACCGCGTCAGCCATCGCGCGCTGGCCTTGCAGGCGCTGTGCGAGCGGCTGCGCCGGGATGCGGCCACGGATAGCGCCGCGGATACCGCCGCGCAAGGCCGGCCATGATTCCGATCGTCCCCGTCCCCGGTGCCACGCCCGCCCCCGCTTCGTCCGGCGGCGACAGCGTCGGCCTGTGGCTCAAGCCCGGGCAGATTTCGCTGCCGGCCTCGCCGCCGTTGTCGCTGTACGTGCACGTGCCCTGGTGCGTGCGCAAATGCCCGTATTGCGACTTCAATTCGCACGCGGCGCCCGACGGCAGCGAGATTCCCGAAGCGGCGTATCTGGACGCGCTGCGCGCGGACCTCGAGCAGTCGCTGCCGCTGGTATGGGGGCGCCCGGTGCATACGGTCTTCATCGGCGGCGGCACGCCCAGCCTGCTGTCGGCCGCCGGCATGGACCGGCTGCTGTCCGACATCCGCGCGCTGCTGCCGCTGGACGCCGATGCCGAAATCACGATGGAGGCCAACCCCGGCACCTTCGAGGCCGAGCGCTTCGCCAGCTATCGCGCCAGCGGCATCAACCGGCTGTCGATCGGCATCCAGAGCTTCAACGACGAACATCTGCAGGCGCTGGGCCGCATTCACGGCGGCGCCGAGGCCCGCGCCGCGATCGACATCGCGCTGCGCCACTTCGACAACGTCAATCTGGACCTGATGTACGCGCTGCCCGGGCAAACCCTCGCGCAGTGCCGGCAGGACGTCGAGACGGCGCTGTCGTACCGCACCACGCATCTGTCGCTGTACCACCTGACGCTGGAGCCGAACACGCTGTTCGCGCGCTTCCCGCCGGCGCTGCCGGACGACGACACCGCCTACGAGATGCAGGACTGGATCGAGGCGCGCACGGCCGAAGCCGGCTATCGCCATTACGAGACCTCGGCCTATGCGCAGCCGCATCGCGAGGCGCGCCACAACCTGAACTACTGGCGCTTCGGCGACTACCTCGGCATCGGCGCGGGTGCGCACGGCAAGCTGTCGTTCCCGCATCGCGTGCTGCGCCAGATGCGCTACAAGCATCCGGCCACCTATATGGCGCAGGCGATGGCGGGCAACGCGGTGCAGGAAGCGCGCGACGTCGATGCCGCCGAGCTGCCGTTCGAATTCATGCTGAATGCGCTGCGGCTGACCGACGGCGTGCCGGCGAGCCTGTTCCATGACCATACCGGCCTGCCGCTGCATGCGATCCGCCGCGAGCTGGCGCAGGCAACCGACAAGGGATTGCTGGACCCGGACCCGACCGTGATCCGTCCAACCGAGCTGGGACGGCGCTTCCTGAACGATCTGCAGGAGATCTTCCTGAAGTCTTGAGTGGCAGCGGGACAGAGAACCGCACCAATGAAAAAGGCCGCGATTCGCGGCCTTTCTCCATTTCATGCCGCCATCGCAGCGGCGGGCATCGCGTCAGATCGGCGACGCCATGTCGTTGGCGACCTGCACGCGCTGGCCGACCTGCAGATTGTTGGCCTGGCGCTGCGTCACCGTGGCCATGCGGCCATCGTCGAGTCGTACGTGCACGCGATAGACGGTTTCCATGCCGCCGGTGGCGCGCTGTTCGATCTGGTTGCCGGCCACGCCGCCCGCCACCGCACCGCCGATCGTCGCGATGGTCTGGCCGCGGCCGCCGCCGATCTGGTGGCCGAGCAGGCCGCCGGCCAGACCGCCGATCACGGTGCCGAGCAGACCCGAGCTGGCGCCGCGAGGTTGTTGAATCGGTTCGATCGCTTCGACGCGACCGTAGAACACCGAGCCGGCCGGCGCCTGGTAGGACCCCTGGCCGTAACCCGTATTGGCCGCCGGGGCGCCGTAGCCATAACCGCCACCGGGTGCCGCGCAGCCCGCGGTACCGATCGCGGCCGCCAGCGCGGCCATGCCAAACAAAGTCTTGCCATTCATTTAATGTTCTCCTGACTGGGACGAGAAGAGACGGGATGCGGCGCACCGCCGCTACCCTCCTGCCCTAGGAGGTATACATCCAGACAAGGTTCCGCGATGTCGGACGGACGCCGACAGGGCCGGTTTCTTGTCTTCCCGCGGTGCAAGATGTGTAACGAGGCGTTTCCAACCCCACCCGCATACCGCCTTGCTATAATGCGCGGCCGGCGCAAGGCCGGCCCATCATGGGACTGGAGACGTGGCCGAGTGGTTTAAGGCAGCAGTCTTGAAAACTGCCGATGGGGTGACCCATCCGTGAGTTCGAATCTCACCGTCTCCGCCACTGCAAACGCCAGACCCTCACGGTCACATCCGCACGGCGACACCCGAACGGCGACACAGAAACGGCGATCCTTCCCCACGCAATAAAAAAGCCCCGCACCAGGCGGGGCAACGACATGTCGTGGAGCGATCGTCCGATCTTCAATCGATCGTGATCTTGCCGGCCTCGATCACGTTCTTCCAGCGCTGCAGCTCCTGGTTCTCGAACTGCGCGAACTGCTCCGGCGTATTGGCGACGACCTCGAAGCCGGTCTCGGCCAGCTTGGCGCGCATCTTCGGCTCGGTCAGCGAGCTGACCAGCGCGCCGTGCAGCTTCGACTTGACGTTGGCCGGCAACCCGCGCGGCGCGGCGACGGCCTGCCACGAATAGACCTCGACATCCTTGACCCCGGCTTCGGCCAGCGTCGGCACATCGGGCAGCAGCGGCGAGCGCTTCTCCGACGTAATCGCCAGCGCCTTCAGCTTGCCGGCCTTGATGTGCTGGATCACCGCGTTGATGTTCTGGAACGAGACCTCGACCTGGCCGGCCAGCAGGTCCTGGATCGCCGGGCCGCCGCCCTTGTACGGCACGTGCAGGCCGTCGGTGCCGGTCTTCTGCCAGAACAGCGCCGCGGTCAGATGATCCGACGAGCCAGCGCCCGACGACGCGAAGCTGACCTTGCCCGGGTTCTTCTTCATATGGGCGACCAGGTCCTGCACGCTGCGCGCGGCGACCGAGGGATTGGCGACCAGCACGTTGGGCGCGCGCACCGCGACCGTCAGCAGGTCGAAGTCCTTGGCCGGATCGTACGGCAGGTTCTTCTGCAGGAACGGGTTGACCGCGTAGACGCCGATCGACGCGATCATGATCGTGTAGCCGTCGGCCGGCGCGCGCTTGACCATCGCCGCGCCGATCGCGCCGGTGGCACCCGGGCGGTTCTCGATGACGAAGGGCTGGCCCAGCTTTTCGTTCAGCGGCTGCGCCAGCATCCGCGCGATGGTGTCGGTCGATCCGCCGGGCGGGAACGGCACCACCACCGACACCGGTTTCTGCGGCCAGTCCTGCGCGGCCGCGGTGCCGGTGGCCAGCAGGCCGCCGGCGAACGCGCCGGCCAGCATGCCCGCGGACAGCATCAGCCGCGGCAGGCGGCGCACACAAGTGATGAAGGTCTTGCTCATGTTGTCTCCTGAATCTCTGTTCGTTGTCGAAGGGATCGCCGGCACCGGCTACCGCACCATGCACGGCGCCTTGTTGTCGAATTTCCAGCCGGGGATCAGGAACTGCATCGCCACCGCGTCGTCGCGCGCGCCCAGTCCCATGCTGCGATAGCACTGGTGGGCCTTCTCGAGCTCGGCCATGTCGATCTCCACGCCCAGCCCGGGCCGCTTTGGCACCTGCACCATGCCGCCCTCGATCTTCAACGGCTCCCTGGTCAGGCGCTGGCCGTCCTGCCAGATCCAGTGCGTGTCGATCGCGGTGATCCGTCCCGGCGCGGCCGCAGCCACATGCGTGAACATCGCCAGCGAGATGTCGAAGTGGTTGTTCGAATGAGAACCCCACGTCAGCCCCCACTCCGCGCACATCTGCGCGACGCGTACCGAGCCCTGCATGGTCCAGAAGTGCGGATCGGCCAGCGGGATGTCGACCGACTGCAGGCGCACCGCATGGCCCATCTGCCGCCAGTCGGTGGCGATCATGTTGGTCGCCGTCGGCAGTCCGGTCGCGGTGCGGAATTCGGCCATGATCTCGCGGCCCGAATAGCCGTCCTCGGCGCCGCACGGATCTTCCGCATAGGCCAGCACGCCATGCTTGTCGCGGCACAGCCGCACCGCCTCTGCCAGCGACCAGGCGCCGTTCGGATCGAGCGTGATGCGCGCCTTCGGAAAGCGCTCGGCCAGCGCGACGATCGCCTCCATCTCCTCGTCGCCGCGCAGCACGCCGCCCTTGAGCTTGAAGTCGTTGAAGCCGTAGCGCTGATAGGCGGCTTCGGCCAGGCGCACCACCGCCTCCGGCGTCATCGCCTCCTCGTTGCGCAGCCGGAACCAGGCATCGTCGGCATCGGCCTCCTGGCGATACGGCAGCGTGGTGCGCTTGCGGTCGCCGATATAGAACAGGTAGCCGAGCATCTCGACCGCATCGCGCTGCTGCCCTTCGCCCAGCAGCGCGGCGACCGGAACGTCCAGATGCTTGCCCAGCAGGTCGAGCAGCGCCGCCTCCAGCGCGGTCACCGCATGGATCGTGATGCGCAGGTCGAAGGTCTGCAGGCCGCGGCCGCCGGCATCGCGGCTGGCGAAAGCCTGCCGCACACGGTTCAGCACCGCCTGCCAGGCGCCGATCGGCTGGCCGACCACCAGCGGGCGGGCGTCCTCCAGCGTCTGGCGGATGCCTTCGCCGCCAGGCACTTCGCCGACGCCGATGCGGCCGGCGCTGTCCTTGAGCAGCACCACGTTGCGCGTGAAGAACGGTCCGTGGGCGCCCGACAGGTTCATCAGCATGCTGTCGTGGCCGGCGACCGGGATCACGGTCAGTTCGGTGACGACGGGCGTGGCGCCCGGCGCGGAGATCGAGTGGTCTGTCATGAAGCGTCTCGGAATGCTGTCTCGGATGGCTTGCCGCTACGGGCCGGCCACACCAGTGGGTGAAACGTCGGGCCGCGCCACAAAGTCGGTTATCAGTCGTCGTATGACTTACGACGCAGTATAATGAGCCGTTCGCGAACCGGTCAAGCACGGTACATACCCTATGAAAGCCTCGACCCTGGCCCCCACTCCGCTGCGCCGCCGCGGCCGCACGCTGGCCGAAGAAGCGGTCGCCAGCCTGACTGACAGCATCCGCCAGGGTACGCTGCGCCCCGGCGACAAGCTGCCCACCGAATCGGAAATCATGGCCACGCTCGGCGTCAGCCGTACCGTGGTGCGCGAGGCGCTGTCGCGCCTGCAGGCGAGCGGCCTGGTCGAGACCCGTCACGGGATCGGCACCTTCGTGCTGACACCGCCGCCCGCCGAATCGGCCTCCCCGTTCCGCATCGATCCGTCGGCCATGGTCACCGCGATGGACGTGCTGGCGATGCTGGAATTTCGCGTCAGCATCGAGGCCGAGGCCGCTGGCCTGGCGGCCGTGCGGCGCAGCGACGCCGATCTGGCCGAGATGCGGCGCGCGCTGGACGAACTGAAGCGCACCGCCGCCTCGGGCGGCGATTCGGTCGCGTCCGACTTTGCTTTCCACCTGGCCGTGGCACGCGCGACCGGCAACCGTTACTTCAGCGAGATGCTGGGCCACCTGGGCGCCTCGGTGATTCCGCGCGGCCGGCTGCACGTCACCCCGGGCGACCGGGAGCAATATCTGGAACGGGTCAACTTCGAGCACGACAGCATCTACGACGCAATCGAGCGCCGCGACCCCGATGGCGCCAAGGCCGCGATGCGCATGCACCTGACCAACAGCCGCGAACGCCTGCGCAAGGCCTCGGCCGCGGCCGCCAGTACGCCGGCCTCCAACACGCAGGCCCCCAATACGCAGGCCCCCAATACGCAGGTCTGATAAGCAGGTCTGATAAGCAGGCCTGATAAGCAAGCCTGATCCCGCCCCCTCCGAGGGTTAACCCCCGACGCGGACCCCTTGCGCCATAGTTGTATGATGTCTTACGATATCGAACGTCGAATGGCGCTTCCCTACCGCGGCGCCTTCGCCGTCCAACGTTGCGCATTCGGGCAGGACACCCAGCCCTTTCCTCGGTAAATCGGTAAATCGGAAACCACCATGTCCCTGAACCCCCAAGACCTCAAACAGATCATCAGCGCCGGCCTGCTGTCGTTCCCGGTGACCGATTTCGACGCCAATGGCGACTTCGCCGCGGCGTCCTACGCGAAGCGCCTCGAATGGCTGGCCCCGTATGGCGCCAGCGCGCTGTTCGCCGCCGGCGGCACCGGCGAGTTCTTCTCGCTGGCGCCGAACGAGTACAGCGACATCGTCCGCACCGCGGTCGACACCTGCCGCGGCAAGGTGCCGATCATCGCCGGCGCCGGCGGCCCGACCCGCGTGGCGATCGCCTATGCGCAGGAAGCCGAGCGCCTGGGCGCCCACGGCGTGCTGCTGCTGCCCCACTACCTGACCGAGGCCAGCCCCGAAGGCATCGCCAACCACGTCGAGGCGGTCTGCCGCTCGGTGTCCTGCGGCGTGATCGTCTACAACCGCGCGGTGTGCCGCCTGAACGCGGTGCAGCTGGAACGGCTGGCCGAGCGCTGCCCGAACCTGATCGGCTACAAGGACGGCCTGGGCGACATCGAGCTGATGGTGTCGATCCGCCGCCGGCTGGGCGAGCGCTTCGCCTATCTGGGCGGACTGCCGACGGCCGAGGTCTACGCCGCCGCCTATCGCGCGCTGGGCGTGCCGGTCTACTCGTCGGCGGTATTCAACTTCATTCCGAAGACCGCGATGGACTTCTATCGCGCGATCGCCGCCGAGGATCACGAGACCGTCGGCCGCCTGATCGACACGTTCTTCCTGCCCTACCTCGACATCCGCAACCGCAAGCAGGGCTACGCGGTCAGCATCATCAAGGCGGGCGCCCGCCTGGTCGGCCACGATGCCGGCCCGGTGCGTGCGCCGCTGACCGATCTGAGCGAAGAGGAATGCGCGATGCTGCAACGGCTGATCGACAAGGTCGGCGGCCAGTAAGCCCGTCCATGCACGCCGCGCCCGGCCATGCCGGCGTGGCGCGCGCCATCATGCCCTCGGCGCATCGGCCGCTCGCGGTATCGCACCGCGGCGGCCGCTGCGCCATCGACGTTTTCAGGAGAAGCCAATGAAGATCACCGGAGAGATGCTGATCGGCGCCAGCGCCGTGCGCGGCCAGGACGCCGTGCTGCAGGCGATCGATCCCGCCAACGGCGCGACGCTGGGCCCCGACTTTCATGGCGGCGGCGCGGCCGAGGTCGACCGTGCCTGCGTGCTGGCCGAACAGGCCTTCGACGCCTTCCGCAACACGCTGCCGGCGCAGCGCGCCGCCTTTCTGGAGCGCATCGCCGACGGCATCGAGGCGCTCGGCGACACGCTGATCGAACGCGCCCACCGCGAAAGCGGCCTGCCGCTGGCGCGGCTGCAGGGCGAACGCGGCCGCACCGCCAATCAGCTGCGCCTGTTCGCGCGCGTGCTGCGAGACGGCCGCTGGCAGCAGGCCACCTGGGACAGCGCGCTGCCCGAGCGCACGCCGCCGCGTCCCGACCTGCGCATGCAGAACATCGCGCTGGGTCCGGTGGCGGTGTTCGGCGCCAGCAACTTCCCGCTGGCGTTCTCGGTGGCCGGCGGCGATACCGCGTCGGCGCTGGCGGCGGGCTGCCCGGTGGTCGCCAAGTCGCACCCGGCGCACCTGGGCACCTCCGAACTGGTCGGCCGCGTGATTCAGCAGGCGGTGGCCGACGCCGGCCTGCCCGAGGGCGTGTTCTCGCTGGTGCTCGGCGCCGGCAACGAGATCGGCACGGCGCTGGTCGCGCATCCGGCGATCCAGGCGGTGGGCTTCACCGGCTCGCGCGGCGGCGGCCTGGCGCTGAGCCGCGTGGCGCAGCAGCGGCCGCAGCCGATCCCGGTCTATGCCGAGATGAGCAGCATCAATCCGGTGTTCCTGTTGCCGGCCGCATTGGCCGCGCGCGGCGAGCGCATCGCCACGGAGCTGGTCGATTCGCTGGTGCTCGGCGTGGGCCAGTTCTGCACCAACCCGGGCCTGGTGATCGCGATCGACAGTCCGGCGCTCGCCGCGTTCCGCGCGGCCGCGGTGCAGGCGCTGGGCGGCAAGCCCGCCGGCACGATGCTGACGCCCGGCATCCACCAGGCCTATCAGCAGGGCGTGGCAAGCCTGGGCGAAATCAACGGCCTGCAGCGCATCGGCACGGGTCTGGCCGGCAGCGGACCCAACCAGGCCTGCGCCGCGATGTTCGAGACCAGCGCCGCGCAGTTCATCGCCGATCATCGGATGCAGGCCGAGGTGTTCGGCCCGTCGTCGGTGCTGGTGGTCTGTCGCGACATCGACGAGATGGCCGCGCTGACGCGCAGCCTCGAGGGACAGCTGACCGCCACCGTGCATGCCGATGCCGGCGACCACGCCGCGGCCGGGCAACTGTTGCCGGTGCTCGAGCGCAAGGCCGGACGGGTGCTGTTCAACGGCTATCCGACCGGCGTCGAGGTGTCGTACGCGATGGTGCACGGCGGCCCCTTCCCGGCCACCTCGGACGCCCGCACGACCTCGGTCGGCGCCGCGGCGATCTCGCGTTTCCTGCGGCCGGTCTGCTATCAGAACGTGCCCGCGGAACTGCTGCCGCCGGCGCTGCGCGACGACAATCCGCTCGGGCTGTGGCGGCTGCGGGATGGGGAGTTGGGCAGGGCATAGCCGGCCAAACGTTGTCGTCCCCGCGAAGGCGGGGACCCAGTGGCGTTCAAAGACGCTGGGTTCCCGCCTGCGCGCGAGCGACGGAGTGGCCCGCCATGGCCGGCGGCGACTGTGTGATCCATCCCACAGTCGCCGCAGGTCGACGTACGTACAGTGACACTGTCACCGCAACGTGTGCCCGCCGGCCACAGAGGACCGCCATCATGACCGCCCCGCCGCGCCCCCTGCGCATCCCGCCCGAATCCGCCCATGTCGTGGTGGTAGGGCCGGTGCGAAATTGCGGCGCGACGATCGCGGGCGAAGTGGCACACCTGCGCAAGGTCCTGGCGGGCTTCGCCTCGGTCGGCTTCCTGCTGGTCGAGAGCGATTCCAGCGACGATTCCGTCGAGCAGTTGCGGCAGCTGGCCGCGCAGGTACCGGACTTCGCCTTCGAATCGATGGGCGCGCTGCGCGAGCGTCATCCGGCGCGCTGCGACCGCATCGCGCTCTGCCGCAATGTCTATGTCGAGCGCCTGGCCACCGACCCGCGCTATGCGAGGATCGACTACGTGATTGCCGCCGACCTGGACGACATCAACCATGGCCTGACCGCCGACGCGGTGCTCAGCTGCTGGCGCAGCGAGTTGGACTGGGCCGGCATGACGGCCAACCAGCGGCTGGGCTACTACGATATCTGGGCGCTGCGCCATCCGGCCTGGTCGCCGGTCGACTGCTGGGCCGCCTATCGCGACATCGTCGACGTGGTGGGGCATCGCCAGGCGCTGGAGATGTGCGTCGCATCGAAGCAGATCCGCGTGCCGGCCGACGCCGCGCCGATCGAGGTCGAATCGGCCTTCGGCGGCTTCGCGGTGTACCGGCGCGATGCCTTCGTGACGGGACGCTATGTCGGGCTCGACGCCAACGGCGGCGAGATCAACGAGCACGTGTCCTTCCACGCCGACCTGCGCGCGCGGGGACATCGCATCTATATCAATCCGGCGATGATCAACGCCGATTTCACCGAACACACCTATTACAAGACGCGCCTCGGCCATCTGCGCAAGGAGCTGATGTGGCGCGTGCGCGAGACCGCCGATTCGCTGCATTGCCGCGAGCAGCTCGAAGCGGCGATCGACGCGATCAAGCGGCGGCTGGCGGGCCCAATCGACCCACCCGGCAAGCTGCGCTGATGCCGCGGCGCATCGCCGTATCGCCGTATCGCCGGGCCGTACGTCCTCAGGCCGCCGCGCGCAGCGGCGCGGCCGAGCTCGCTGCCGAAGCCGGCGCCGCCGAGGCGGCAGGCGACGTG